>NZ_JBKFSQ010000003.1:0-181980 GCF_046569525.1 Salmonella sp. 741265055_HSA
TAAGAAGCCCGGCGGGTTTACGCCAGATAATTTCTTTGTTTAATTAGCTATAACCAAATACGACGGCTGGTTTACTTTTCAATTGGCTGATAATTTCAGCTTTCAGGCTATCTTTAAACTGCTTGCAGCACTCCCATTCCGGGTCAACTCGTAAAATTATCCCATCGCGGGTTTTAATTTCAAAACCGTCTTCCATGTTCGGAATCATGGCACCTAAAACAATCCTTAATTCATCGCGTGACATGTTTAACCCCTTTAATAATAAAGTGGACAATACGAATAATTAAAAAACCTGACGATTTCGGCGGCTTTGTTTTCAGCCCTTTTAATAATTCGGACTGTGAGTGGCTCGGGTGCCAGCGCTTGCCGTCCTTACCTGC
Organism: Salmonella sp. 741265055_HSA; assembly: GCF_046569525.1. Lineage (NCBI taxonomy): Bacteria > Pseudomonadati > Pseudomonadota > Gammaproteobacteria > Enterobacterales > Enterobacteriaceae > Salmonella > Salmonella sp. 741265055_HSA. The sequence continues at coordinate 381 of NZ_JBKFSQ010000003.1, forward strand.
GATCCAGCCGTGGCCGTAGTGCATGCCGGGGCTTTGTTTAACGAGCAGAGACGCGAATGACGGTTCACTTTTCAGCATACGCACCTCAAATCAGCCCGAAGGATGCGCCAATACCGCTCATGGTATCGACCACGCTCGACATAGCGGGATTAGTCTGCAGACGCGCATGCAACGCCAGCGCCGACAACGACAACATGCGAATGCCAGCATTAACGCTTTCAATCATGTTGTGCTTACGGGCAGAGGTCAGGCGCTCGTCAGAGGCTGCACCGCTCGCCAGCTCGCCGAGTTCACTCATTGCACGCATGACATAAGACTGCAATTTGTCTTTAGCCAGCTCATTAACCGGCACGCATGGCAGGCAATGAATCTGCGCCAGAAAACCATCAACGAGGGTTGAATCTTCGGTCAGGTCAGTCAGCAGCCACAATTCAGGCGGCGTGAACTGGTGAGGCTGTTCCGGGTTGAGCTTGTTACGTAACGTCTGAACATTCATACCCGCACGCTCGGCAAGCTTCGCCATGTTGTGACGCTGCGCAAAAGCCCGGCACGCTTCGTCATAGTGGGGATGTTTGGAAATCTGAAAATCAAACATGTTGAGCCCTCAAAATTCACATAAAGTGAATTACGCACCAATAACGAGTTGAAAACGGGAATGGCCCAATGCCTTACGCATCTGTTCCTCTTTCCAGCGGGCATAGTAGATACGAACTTGACCGCCAGCACGTTTACAGCCCTTACGGATAACGCGAGGTTCGATAGGTAAACGCGGGTTATCTCCGGTTGTCCAGCGGCGCGCGGTGCGGTATGACACCCCCTCAAGTTCTGCAAACTGTTGCAGGGTGACGATGGGGGCAGGCACTTTGATGATTGCGATTTCAGAAGCCATGTTGCATGATTCCCTATTTGCCAAAGATTGCAATTAAAGGGCCACCGTTTGCCAACATAGGGCCATCAATTGCGTAGGTTTAGCCAAAATATACTTCCCAATTGAGAAGTAGTAAATAGGTTTTATCGATATGAGAATAGATTCTTTAGGATGGAGCAACGTTGATGTACTGGATCGCATCTGCGAGGCTTACGGGTTTTCACAGAAAATTCAGCTAGCTAACCATTTCGATATTGCATCGAGCTCCCTCTCTAACAGATATACCCGAGGCGCTATTTCGTATGACTTTGCGGCACACTGCGCTCTTGAAACAGGGGCCAATCTGCAGTGGTTACTTACAGGAAAAGGGCAACCGTTCACATCTTCTGCGACAGCCGAGGACACAATGAGCATCGAGTTATTCACATTAAGTGAAGAAATACTCAAAAGTGATGGTTCTATAACAGTCGACGCTCATTTTTTCACAAAGCCGCTTACAGATGCGATGGCTATACGAACGGAAGGAAAACTCCATTTCATTGATAAGCAGGCATCACTCTCTGATGGCCTTTGGCTGGTCGACATAGAGGGTGGAATTAGTATTCGAGAGCTAACAAAACTCCCGGGTAGAAAATTGCACGTTACTGGTGGAAAGGTTCCTTTTGAGTGCGGGATTGATGACATAAAAACGCTGGGTAGAGTGGTAGGTGTGTACAGCGAGGTTAATTGATGACTGTCCGTAAAAACCCCGCTGGAGGTTGGATTTGCGAACTTTATCCTAACGGGGCAAAAGGCAAGCGTATCAGAAAGAAATTCGCCACCAAAGGTGAAGCGCTGGCCTTTGAACAATACACCGTACAAAATCCGTGGAAGGAGGAAAAGGAAGACAGGCGAACGCTAAAAGAATTGGTCGACGCATGGTATAGCGCTCATGGTATTACCTTGAGAGACGGACTAAAACGCCAGCTAGCTATGCACCATGCCTTTGAGTGTATGGGCGAACCACTCGCACGCGATTTCGATGCACAGATGTTTTCCCGCTACCGGGAAAAGCGGCTAAAGGGTGAATATGCCCGTTCAAATAGGGTTAAAGAGGTTTCCCCTCGCACGCTTAATCTTGAACTCGCTTACTTCCGCGCGGTGTTCAATGAGTTAAATCGCCTCGGCGAATGGAAGGGTGAAAATCCGCTAAAAAATATGCGCCCTTTCCGCACAGAAGAAATGGAAATGGCCTGGTTAACTCACGACCAGATTGCGCAACTGCTCGGAGAGTGCAAACGCCATGACCACCCTGATTTAGAAACAGTGGTGAGAATCTGTCTCGCCACTGGCGCTCGATGGTCAGAGGCTGAGAGCCTGAAAAAAAGCCAGCTCGCGAAATACAAAATCACGTACACCAACACAAAAGGCAGAAAAAACCGCACAGTTCCCATCAGTAAAGAGCTTTATGACTCCCTACCTGATGACAAAAAAGGCCGACTGTTTAGTGATTGTTATGGGGCGTTCAGGTCTGCTCTGGAAAGGACAGGCATCGAATTACCGGCCGGGCAACTTACCCACGTTTTACGGCATACCTTCGCCAGCCATTTTATGATGAATGGTGGTAATATTCTGGTCTTGCAGCGCGTGCTTGGTCATACCGACATAAAAATGACGATGCGATATGCGCACTTTGCCCCTGACCATTTAGAGGATGCCGTTAAACTTAATCCACTGGCGATGAGTGGCGATAAAATGGCGGTAGAAATGGCTCAAACTGGCCCTTAGCTGGTCAAGAGTGGCCCTTTATGTCTATGATTTATAAAGCAACCTATTGATTTTCGGTTGTTCTGTTAGGAACTCATAATCGCTTGGTCGCTGGTTCAAGTCCAGCAGGGGCCACCAAATTTTAGCTTTAAAATCATATAATTAAGCCACTCTAAAGAGTGGCTTTTTTGTTTCTGACAGAGCTCGCCCCATACCGCTATTTACGATGCCAATAGGCTGCCGCACGTACCAGGTGTGGATCAAACCCCTTTTCAAAGCACTGACTTAAACGTTTTACCGTTTTGCCTTCGCCAGTAATCCAGATGAAATAGTCTGATTCTGGTATTGTCAGCTGCGACAGGCGCGTTTGTATTGCCTGTTCATCGCCGCCAACAACATATTCCACAGTAATATCCGTCAAATGGGCGAGATAATCGCGATATGCGGCATCCTGAATGCTCACCAGCGCGGTTACCGCAGGGCGCGCAGGCAGACGGCTAAGCGATTCCAGACGACGACGCAGCGCAGGCATACCGGACTCATCGCAGACATAAACCTGACAGGCATAATCTTCCGGCACCACCAGCGAACCGCGCGGCCCGCCAATCGTCAGTGTATCGCCTTCACGGGCTTCCATTGCCCAACGGCTGGCTACGCCGCCATCGTGGATAAAGAAATCCAGCGCCAGCTCGCGACGCGCCTCGTCATACAGCGGCGTGTAATCCCTGGAGACCGGACGAACGCCCTCCCCCCAGATAATGCCTTCCTCAGTGACTGTCGGGGGCGTAAAGCGACAGCCTGGCGCAGGGAAAAAAACTTTCGTGTGATCGTCAAAACCCAGGGAGATGAAACCGTCCAGCGCCTCGCCGCCAAGTACGATCCGCTGAAATCCTGCGCTAATACGTTCTACCCGCAGAACGGTCAGCTCGCGAAAACGCAGTTCATTACGAACACGCTGTGGGTAGCGTGCGGATGATGTCGTCATTTTTTGCCTTCGTAAAGTAATACGATATATCTAAATTAAAGTTTTAAATGATAATGATTGTTAATCATGAAAAATGCAACTGTTTTTTGATAGTATTCTGGCAACGCATTGCTAACTATAACTTTAAAATAAAACGTTATAAATTAATAGATTATAGCAAAAAGCGCTTTTGACCTTGCTAAAAGCCATTATTTAGATATAAATTAGATATATCTAAATAAGCAGGAGGCAATGATGCAAAATCAACATGAAGGGTGTTGCAAAAACCGGGATCATAAGCACGACGGCTGCTGTAAAGATCGAGAACATCAGCATGAAGGCTGCCATAGCGCGCATCAGCATGAGAACGCCAGTTGCGGCGGCGAACACCGTCACGGACACGGCTGTGGTCGTCATGGACAGGGCGGTGGTCGACGTCAGCGATTTTTTGGCCACGGGGAACTTCGGCTGGTCATTCTTGATATCCTGACCCGGGACGCCAGCCACGGCTATGAACTGATTAAAGCGATAGAAAACCTGACGGGGGGCGGCTATACGCCAAGCGCTGGCGTGATCTACCCTACGCTGGATTTTTTACAGGATCAGCAATTTATCACAATTAGCGACGAAGAAGGCGGGCGGAAAAAAATCGCGATTACCGCGAACGGCGCGCAATGGCTTGATGAAAATCGCGAACACCTGACGCATATTCAGGCGCGGCTAAAAGCCCGTTGTGTGGGCATGGAATTACGTAAAAATCCGCAGATGAAGCGGGCGCTGGATAACTTCAAGGCCGTGCTGGATCTGCGGATAAACCACAGCGATATCAACGACGCGCAAATCAAACGCATTATCGGCGTGATTGATCGCGCGGCGCTGGAAATCGCCGAACTGGATTAAGCGGACTGCGTGTCCTCTTCGCGGACGCGGAACACGTTAACCAGCTCTTTTAAATGTAACGCCTGTTCGTTCAGCGACGCCGCGGCGGCAACAGACTCTTCCACAAGGCAGGAGTTTTGTTGCGTGGCGGCGTCAATCAGGCCAATCGCGCTGTTAATCTGCGAAATACCGTCAGTTTGCTCGCGGCTGGCCTGCCCAATCTCACGTAATATCACATCCATCTCTTCGACGTTATCCACCATGCCATTAATCAGAGCGCTGGCTTTCTCCACCAGTTGCATCCCTTCCTGAGTCTGACTGGTTGAATCTTCAATCAAATTACGGATTTCACTGGCCGACGAGGCGCTCTTTTGCGCCAACTGGCGAACCTCTCCGGCGACAACGGCAAAACCACGTCCATGTTCGCCCGCGCGCGCCGCTTCAACCGCCGCGTTCAGCGCCAGAATATTGGTCTGAAAAGCAATGGAATCAATGATATTGATAATATCCGACATACGATTTGCCGTATCGTTAATGACGCGCATTTTCTGCGTCACTTGATTCATCATCTCACCGTTGTTTTTCACCACGCTGGCGGCGCCGGCAGAGAGTTTGGTCGCTTCACTGGTATGGTCAGCCGTATTTTTAACCGTGGCGGTAATCTGTTCCATCGACGCCGCCGTTTCTTCAACTGAGCTGGCCTGCTCTTCCGTACGCGCCGCCAAATCCTGGTTACCGGCGACAATTTGCGACGCCGCCGTGGAGATACTCTCCGAACCGTTTTGCACTTCCTGTACGATATCCAGCAGACGCGTTTTCATCGCCATTAACGCTTGCAGTAGTACGCCTGTTTCATCTTTATAGTCGGTGGTGATATGGCGAGTCAGATCGCCATCGGCAATCGCCTCGGCAAATCGTACCGCTTCATCAAGCGGCCGGGTAATGGAACGTACGATATACCATCCCATTACGCATCCGGCGGCGATGCTTATCAGCGCCAGGGTAATTAACAGCGTCCGGTTAGTTTTAAAATCTCCTTCGACCTGCACGCCCGCGTTGTGCATCTGCGCATCTTGAACGGCGATAAGCTCCTGAACTTTATCCTTATAGACCTTTTGCACCTGCACCGTTCTGGTCATCATCTCCTGAATGGCCGCCTGACGATTATTGCTTTGAATATCTTGCAAAATACGGAATCTGGACTCCAGGTATTGCTGACGCGCTTCACGGATCTCGGTAATGATTTTCTGCGAAGCCGCATCGTGACGATTGCTGGAAAGCTCATCCAGTAACGCCGTAATACGCTGGCTTATTTCATCCAGCTCTTTCTGCGAACTCTGGCTCCAGCGCCCCTCTTCATCCAGTAACATGAGCTGCTGCGCGATGATGAAATCATTAAAATTATCGATTAACAGATTGGCTTTCACCGTGGTGGGATAATCATTGGTAATAATGTTCTGCATACCCGTATTAGCCCGATCAAGGCTAAACAAAGACAGAGCGGAACTGACCACCATGAGAACAATGAATAAGCCAAAGGCCATAAATAATTTTGAACGTATTTTAATGTTATGCAAAAACATATTTTCTCCCTGGGATTGCATATCCTCATACAGGAAGATTTATCGGCAATAATGTTACTAACTTTATGATATTGATCGCTTTTTATTTCGGAATATTATTAGTAAGTAATTTTTATTGTTCACAGAAAAATGAACCAATAATGACATAAATTGGCACCAATAATGAAAGAAATACGCTAAAAGGTTAACCATTTCTTATTTATTAACTGAACTTGTACCTATTAATAGGTAGGCAAGGGAGAGGGGATAAATATCATATTATTTTTAACAGCACAGGCCACTGATACTCTCCAGGATGGCAGGCACCGCCTTCTATCAGAGCGCATCCGCCCGGTAAGCTTGTTGCTACCGGGCGGATGTCATTACCGTTGCTACCTACAAATAAATTTAATGCAGTACCGTGACCGCATCCTCCAGCCGGCTGGCACGGTGTTTTACCATTGCGGAGACTTGTGCGCTCTCTTCCACCAGCGCCGCATTTTTCTGGGTTATGCGGTTCAACTCGTCCACGGCGCGGGTCAGACTGGAAAGTCCATCTGTCTGTTCCTGCGTCGACTGACTGATACGTGCGATAAGCAGGGTGACATTCTGCACCTGGGCTACAATGTCATCCATGGTACGGCCTGCGGCGTGAACCTGCTCGGAGCCTGACTGCACCTTTGTTGCGCTGGCATCAATTAATTTACGAATATCGTTCGCCGCATTAGCGCTGCGGCTGGCAAGATGGCGTACCTCACCAGCAACCACGGCAAACCCTTTCCCCTGCTCGCCCGCTCTCGCCGCTTCTACCGCCGCATTCAGCGCCAGGATATTCGTCTGAAAAGCGATATCGTTAATTAGCGTGGTGATCGTCCCGATACGTTGCGTACTGTGAGCGATATCATCCATCGTTTTAATCACCGTATCCATCGCCTCACCTCCCTGAGTCGCCGCGCTACTGGCCGCCATGGAAAGCTTATCCGCAGCGGAAGCCGTCTCGGAATTGAGCTTCACGGACTCCGCCATCTGGTTCATGGTCGTTACCGTTTCCTGAACATTCTCCACGGTCTGACGGGTGTGTTCGTTCAGATCATTGTTACCCTTCGCCAGCCTTTCACTGCCGTTTCTGACGCTGGATACCTGACTTGATACGTCATTGATCAGCCAGCGGCACATCAAGCCAAGCTGCCCTACGGCCCTCAGCGTCAGCCCCAACTCATCGCTACGATTAAGATGTTGTACGCTGTTGCGTTCGCCGGTCGCCACTTTCAGCGCCTGCGTCGCCACATTTTCAATGGGACGCACAATTTGCCATTCCAATAGCGCCGTACCTGCCAGCATCGCCAACGCGCCCAACAACAACGCCTGCCATGAGGCATCCGTACCGAACAGCGCCAACGCCAGCATTACGGCCATTAGCCCCATAATGCTACGCACTCGCCAGCGAACAGGCATAGCGGGCAGTTTGCCCATTAAGCCCTGACGAACCACCAGGCCTTTATGAATACGTTTACTACACCGCCCTTCATTTAGCGCCTGATATAAAGGCTCGACGGCGGCAATCTCATCATCCGTGGCGCGGGTACGGATCGACATATATCCCGTCACACGCCCTTCACGTATCATCGGTACCGCGTTGGCCCGCACCCAGTAATGGTCGCCGTTTTTACGCCGGTTTTTCACAATGCCGCTCCACGGTTCGCCCTGTTTTAGGGTGTACCACATATCTGCGAAGGCAGCTTTCGGCATATCCGGATGACGCACCAGATTATGTGGCTGCGCCAGTAACTCGTTTAACTGATAGCCGCTCACCTGGACAAAAGTGTCATTGGCGTGAGTGATATAGCTTTCCAGGTCGGTCGTAGACATCAGAGTGGTATCATCATCCAGCGGGGTATTTAGCTGGCTGACGTAGGGATGAGAAGACATGATAGCGTCCTGTACAGGTTATCTGAATGTTAATTTTTCGCTCAGATGTTATTTCGGCGCTAATCTATTTATCTTTAGTTGTTAAAATTGCTCTGGATCGCAATTTGCGATTAATCCTTAATATTTGTACGATTTTCACCTCATCCTGCGCCTTATTTTCATTATGAAATTGTTTAGCGTGGACAACCTTTTTCTTTAAAATCTGCCCTGGCTCAACTTTTTCTCACGCTGCCGCTAACGCAACACACCGTAAACCGTAAAACAAGATCTGCTCAAAATGCATCCAATTGTTAATGAATAATATTAAATGTTGTGTAAATGTGATTACCCCTGGTGTTTATCCCGATTTTCACTATGGGCGTAGACCCCCGCTAATCCCTGCAATACTTAATTCAGTATCATGTGATACACGGCCCTCTGGAGCTCATTTTGAACAGGTTACCTTCCAGCGCATCGGCTTTGGCCTGTAGCGCGCACGCACTGAATCTCATCGAGAAGCGAACGCTAAACCATGAGGAAATGAAAGCACTAAACCGAGAGGTCATTGACTACTTTAAAGAGCATGTAAATCCAGGATTTCTGGAATACCGGAAATCTGTTACCGCCGGCGGGGATTACGGAGCCGTAGAGTGGCAAGCGGGTAGTTTGAATACGCTTGTCGACACCCAGGGGCAGGAGTTTATCGACTGTCTTGGGGGGTTTGGCATCTTTAACGTGGGGCACCGTAATCCTGTTGTGGTATCCGCCGTCCAGAATCAACTCGCAAAACAACCTCTCCACAGCCAGGAGTTACTTGACCCCTTGCGGGCGATGCTGGCAAAAACGCTGGCGGCGCTGACACCGGGGAAACTCAAGTACAGCTTTTTCTGTAACAGCGGCACCGAATCCGTCGAAGCGGCGCTAAAACTGGCAAAAGCGTATCAGTCGCCGCGCGGCAAGTTTACCTTTATCGCCACCAGCGGCGCATTTCACGGCAAATCATTGGGCGCGCTCTCCGCCACGGCCAAATCCACCTTCCGCAGACCCTTTATGCCTTTACTGCCGGGCTTCCGCCATGTGCCGTTTGGCAATATCGACGCGATGAGCATGGCATTTAGCGAAGGCAAAAAAACGGGCGACGAGATAGCAGCCGTGATTCTGGAGCCTATTCAGGGTGAAGGCGGCGTGATCCTGCCGCCGCAGGGATACCTGACAGAGGTACGTAAGCTCTGTGACGAATTCGGCGCGCTGATGATTCTGGATGAAGTACAAACCGGCATGGGGCGTACCGGCAAGATGTTTGCCTGTGAGCACGAAAATGTGCAGCCTGATATTCTGTGCCTGGCGAAAGCCCTGGGCGGCGGCGTGATGCCGATTGGCGCCACCATCGCGACTGAAGAGGTGTTTTCGGTTCTGTTCGACAACCCCTTCCTGCATACCACCACTTTTGGCGGTAATCCACTGGCTTGTGCTGCCGCGCTGGCGACCATTAACGTCCTGCTGGAGCAAAATCTCCCGGCCCAGGCGGAACAAAAAGGCGATACGCTCCTGGATGGTTTTCGACAACTTGCGCGTGAGTATCCCAATCTGGTACACGATGCGCGCGGCAAAGGTATGTTGATGGCCATTGAATTTGTCGATAACGAAACGGGCTACCGTTTTGCCAGTGAGATGTTCCGTCAACGCGTGCTGGTCGCTGGTACGCTGAATAATGCGAAAACAATTCGTATTGAGCCACCGCTCACGCTAACCATTGAACTGTGCGAACAGGTATTGAAATCAGCGCGTAATGCGCTGGTAGCGATGCAGGTGAGCGTTGAAGAGGTTTAAAAACGATGCCGGATGGCGCTGTGCTTATCCGGCCTGTTTTCCCCGGGTCGCAGCCTCTTTTTTGAATCCCATCACAATCACCACATTCCCCTTTTCCCTTTTACCTCGCGACGGCTACAGTAGTAACTCATCCGACCACATAACAATAATTTTACATACTGGATACGCTTATGAGCTACCCGTCGCTGTTCGCCCCGCTCGATCTGGGCTTTACTACTCTCAGAAACCGTGTGCTGATGGGATCGATGCACACGGGTCTGGAAGAACATCCTGATGGCGCTGAGCGCCTGGCGGCATTTTATGCCGAGCGCGCGCGACACGGCGTAGCGTTAATCGTCACCGGCGGTATTGCGCCCGTTCCCTCCGGGGTCGTGATGACCGGCGGCGCGATGCTGAACGACGCCAGCCAGTTAACGCCTCACCGCGTGGTGACCGATGCCGTACATGCGGAAGGCGGTAAAATCGCGCTGCAAATTCTGCACACCGGACGTTACAGCTATCAGCCGCACCTGGTCGCGCCGTCGGCAATTCAGGCGCCAATCAACCGCTTTATGCCGCATGAACTGACGCATGATGAAATCTTGCAGTTAATCGACGACTTCGCGCATTGCGCGCAACTGGCGCGGGAAGCAGGCTACGACGGCGTAGAGGTGATGGGATCAGAGGGCTATCTGATTAATGAATTTCTCACCCGGCGAACTAACCATCGCGATGACGAGTGGGGCGGCGACTATACCAGCCGTATGCGCTTCGCGGTTGAGGTAGTACGCGCGGTACGCCAGCGGGTAGGGAACGACTTTATTATTATCTATCGCCTGTCGATGCTCGATCTGGTGGAAAATGGCGGCACGTTCGACGAAACGGTACAACTGGCGCAAGCCATTGAAGCCGCAGGCGCAAGCCTAATTAATACCGGCATTGGCTGGCATGAGGCGCGAATCCCGACCATCGCCACGCCAGTACCGCGTGGCGCCTTTAGCTGGGTGACGCGGAAACTCAAAGGTCATGTGTCGGTTCCGCTGATCGCGACCAATCGCATTAACGATCCGCAGGTCGCCGAGACGATCCTGACGCGCGGCGATGCCGATATGGTGTCGATGGCGCGTCCCTTCCTTGCCGATGCCGAATTCCTGACTAAAGCGCAATCCGGACGCGCAGATGAGATCAACACCTGTATCGGCTGTAATCAGGCCTGTCTGGATCGGATCTTTATCGGCAAAGTGACCTCCTGTCTGGTGAACCCACGCGCCTGTCACGAAACCCACATGCCGATAACGCCGGCCATACGCAAAAAGAACCTGGCCGTTGTCGGCGCAGGCCCGGCGGGGCTGGCTTTCGCGATTAACGCCGCGTCGCGCGGCCATCATGTCACGCTGTTTGACGCCCAGAGTGAAATTGGCGGTCAGTTTACTATCGCCAGGCAGATCCCGGGTAAAGAGGAGTTTTACGAAACGCTGCGCTACTACCGTCGAATGATCGATGTTACTGGCGTTACGCTGAAACTGAACCAACGGGTGAACGCAGAGGATCTTCAGCTGTTTGACGAAGCGATCCTCGCCTGTGGAATAGTACCGCGCCGCCCGCCGATAGACGGTATCGATCATCCAAAGGCATTGACCTACCTGGAGGTATTGCGCGATAAAGCGCCGGTTGGTAAACGAGTGGCGATCATCGGCTGCGGCGGGATCGGTTTTGACACGGCCATGTATCTGAGCCAGCACGGCGAATCCACCAGCCAAAATATTGCTGAATTTTGTACGGAATGGGGAATTGATACCAGCCTGCAACAGGCAGGCGGTCTGCGCCCGGAAGGCCCGCGCCTGGCACGTAGTCCACGGCAAATCGTCATGCTGCAACGCAAAGCCAGCAAGCCGGGCGAAGGGTTAGGTAAAACCACCGGCTGGATCCATCGCGCGACGTTACTGGCGCGCGGCGTGAAGATGATCCCGGCGGTCAGTTACCAGAAGATCGACGACGACGGATTACATCTCTTGATCGGCGGCGAACCGCAGTTGCTGGAAGTGGATCATGTGGTGATCTGCGCCGGACAAGAACCCCGCCGCGAACTGGCGGACCCGTTACGCGCCGCAGGTAAAACGGTACATCTTATCGGCGGATGCGATGTCGCGATGGAGCTGGATGCCCGACGGGCGATTGCCCAGGGCACCCGACTGGCGCTGGAAATTTAACGACTTTACCTGATGGCGCTGCGCTTATCGGGCTTACGCCGTCATACCGGTTTTATAGGCCGGTATGACGCTTGAGCGCCTTATCGACGGCGTCCCTGCTTCACCGCTTTCAAAATAACAAACTTATTGTTGGTTGCTATCGTCGCGCAATTACCGAAAATCTTCTTCAGCTTGTGGAAATAGTCCAGATGGCGGTTCGCCACAATATACAGTTCGCCGTTGATTTTCAGGCAGCGGCGGGCGTGATGGAACATCTCCCAGGCGATATTATCCGTCAGCGCATGTTTCTGGTGGAACGGCGGGTTGCAGAACACAGCGTTAAAACGGAACGGCTCCACGCCGGAGAGCGCGTTGTTGATCATAAATTCGCAGCGTTCGAACGCTTCCGGCAGGTTCGTTTCTACATTCAAACGGCTGGAATCTACCGCCATCGGCGATTCATCGACAAATACCACGTTCGCCTGCGGATTTTTCGCCAGTAAGCTCAGGCCAATCACCCCATTGCCGCAGCCGAGATCGACAATCTCCCCGTCGAGGTTTTCCGGCAAATGCTGCATAAAGAAGCGCGCGCCAATATCCAATCCGGTACGAGAAAACACATTCGCGTGGTTGTGAATCGTCCAGCCTGTATCTTCCAGTTTCCAGCTTAGCGTTTGCGGCGCGTCGGCCAGTTGCGGATGACTGAAGGTACAGTTAATCAGGCGCGCTTTCTTCCACGCCAGCGTCGTCGTGGTTGGGCCCAGCACTTTTTCAAACAGTTCCAGCGTAGAGGTATGAATATCACGCGCTTTCGCGCCGGCGATAATACGCGTTTGCGCCGTAACGACCTTACGCAAAGCGCGTAACTGCTGTTCCAGCAACGCCAGTGTTTTCGGTACCTTAATCAATACCACGCCCGGCGCCTGCGGGTAGTCAGCGGTACTGTCGAGAAACGTTACGCTGGACTCCGCGATGCCGTTATGGCGTAAATTCTCTCGCGTACCCAGTTCGCTTAAATATGAATCGCCAATACTGTATGGCGAATGCTCCGCCAGCGCACAGCTTAGCGCGCCAAACGTATCATTCAGGATCAGCACCGGGCCGCGAATTTCCGTCTCATCCAACTGTTGCAGCAGATACTCATCGGCCGCCTCCCACGCCAGAAGCGGGTTAACATCATCCGTTTGCGGAAAACGTTTCAGCGTCAGTGAACGGAAACCGTCGTCTACGTGGCTCATTAGGCCTCCTGAATGGTAAAATTGCGGCGTTATCCCTGAAAAGGGTGCGTGAGTATACACTTTTTATCAGCAACATGGAGCTTTGATGACCTCACTAACTTACCTTCAGGGGTATCCGGAACATCTCCTTGCCCAGGTGCGCACCTTAATCGCCGAGCAGCGCCTGGGAGCAGTGCTGGAAAAACGTTATCCCGGCGCGCATGATTACGCCACTGACAAAGCGCTATATCACTATACTCAGGAACTGAAAAGTCAGTTTCTGCGCAATGCGCCGCCCATCAATAAAGTGATGTATGACAGCAAGATCCATGTGCTGAAAAATGCGCTGGGACTGCATACCGCTGTCTCGCGCGTTCAGGGCGGCAAGCTCAAGGCAAAGGCGGAGATCCGCGTCGCCACCGTGTTTCGCAACGCTCCGGAGCCATTCTTACGAATGATTGTGGTTCACGAACTGGCGCACCTGAAAGAGAAAGATCATAACAAAGCGTTTTATCAGCTCTGCTGCCATATGGAGCCGCAGTACCATCAACTGGAGTTTGATACGCGCCTGTGGCTGACGCATCAGGCGCTGTCGGCATAATAAATTCTGAAAATGCCCCTTCCCCCGTATCTTTTTAACGGCGTGGGCATAAAATCGGCGCGTTCACATTTCGCTCATTGCCTGCCGCCACGTCAAGGATGACGATCTGTAGAGGGTATTTTTTATCCACCGCCAACGGAACCGCGCAACGACCATGCTCCCACAATGTGCCCGTTTTATCCGCCGCCTCTGTTTTACACGCCGGGCGTTAACAGTGGCGTGCTTTCTGCTTGTCGCGGCAGGCGTCGCGCTTTTCTATTCTAACTGGCTTATCGTCAACGCCTCACAGCATCTGACATGGAATGACATTCAGACCGTTCCCGCCCGCAACGTCGGGCTGGTGTTAGGCGCCAAACCCGGCAATCGGTATTTTACCCGGCGGATTAATACTGCCGCCGCGTTGTATCACGCCGGTAAAGTGAAGTGGCTGTTAGTCAGCGGCGATAATGGCAAAAAAGAGTACGATGAACCTTCGGCGATGCAGCAGGCGCTGATAGCGAAAGGTGTGCCGGAGGCGGCCATTTTTTGTGATTATGCCGGATTCTCCACGCTGGACTCCGTAGTTCGCGCCCGGAAAGTGTTTGGCGAAAGCCGCATGACGATTATCTCGCAAGCATTCCATAATCAACGGGCGATCTGGCTAGCGCAACAATATGGCATTGACGCTATCGGCGTTAACGCGCCGGATCTGAATAAAAGGCACGGAACCTACACACGACTTCGGGAAAAGCTGGCGCGGGTTAGCGCGGTGCTGGATGCCAAAATTTTGCACCGTCAGCCTAAATATCTGGGCGCTGGCGTCACTATTGGGGCTGATAGCGCACACGGGTGCCCTTCTCGCCAGTAAAATGCCAGAGTGCGTCGCAGCGCACTGGCAAGGGCGGAAAGGCGTGCTACATTGACGAAAATCCCTTTCTGGAGTCCGCTGACGTTTATGATACGTTTCGCTGTAATTGGGACTAACTGGATCACGCGCCAGTTTGTCGACGCCGCCCATGAAACCGGCAAATTCAGGCTCGCCGCCGTTTACTCCCGTAGTCTTGAACAGGCGCAGTCTTTCGCAAATGATTATCCCGTCGAGCATCTGTTTACCTCGCTGGAAGCGATGGCGCAAAGCGACGCGATTGAGGCGGTTTATATCGCCAGCCCGAATTCCCTGCATTTCTCCCAGACGCAGCGCTTTTTGCAGCATAAAAAACATGTCATGTGCGAAAAGCCGCTGGCTTCTAACCTGGCGGAGGTTGATGCCGCTATCGCCTGCGCGCGCGATAACCAGCGGGTACTGTTTGAAGCCTTTAAAACCGCCTGCCTGCCCAATTTCCTGCTGCTGCGGAAATCGTTGCCGAAAATCGGCAGAATGCATAAAGCATTACTAAATTACTGCCAATACTCTTCACGTTATCAGCGCTATCTGAACGGTGAAAACCCGAATACGTTTAATCCGGCCTTCTCCAATGGTTCGATTATGGATATCGGGTATTACTGTCTGGCGTCGGCGATCGCGCTATGGGGCGAGCCGCGCAGCGTTCAGGCGTCGGCGAATTTATTGGAAAGCGGAGTAGATGCGCACGGCGTCGTGGTTATGGATTACGGCGATTTTAGCGTCACACTACAGCATTCCAAAGTCAGCGACTCGGTACTGGCCAGTGAAATTCAGGGCGAGAGAGGATCGCTGGTCATTGAAAAGCTGTCGGAATGCCAGAAAGTGTGTTTTGCGCCGCGCGGCGCGCTGATGCAGGATCTGACCCAGCCTCAGCATATTAATACCATGCTGTATGAAGCCGGGGCGTTTGCCCAGCTTATTGAAAACCACGCCGTGGAACATCCGGGGTTGTCGCTAAGTCGCGCCACGGCAAAATGGCTGACAGAAATACGCCGTCAAACCGGGGTCATCTTCCCGGCGGACGATCTGACCCATCCCCTTACTGCGTAAAATTGTGTAAATCATATGTTACAGGTCATTGACTCTACGCGTGGCCTGTCATACTTTGTTACGCGCAAAGGGGAGTAACTTCATTGCCGGTCGATCGTCATTACGATGTGTGCAAAACCACATCCGGTCACCGGGCAGCCATAAAGGAATGCGTCAGCGTATTCCTTTATTGTTGTAAGTGAGACCTTGCCGAATGGCAAGGTCTATGCATAAAAGCAGCGGCTAATGCCATTCGGCGTTAGCCGTTTTTTTTTTGCATAGGGAGAAATAATGAATACTGTTGGTACGCCATTATTATGGGGTGGATTCGCGGTTGTTGTGGTGATAATGCTATCCATCGACCTGTTGTTGCAGGGACGCCGTGGCGCACATGCTATGTCGATGAAACAAGCGGCAGGATGGTCAATCCTGTGGGTAACGCTCTCGCTACTGTTTAACGCCGCTTTCTGGTGGTATCTGGCTGAAACGCAAGGGCGCGAAGTTGCTGACCCGCAGGCATTGGCGTTCCTTACCGGCTATCTGATTGAAAAGTCGCTGGCCGTAGATAACGTCTTTGTCTGGCTGATGCTGTTTAGCTATTTCTCCATCCCTCCGGCTCTGCAACGCCGGGTGCTGGTGTATGGGGTTCTTGGCGCGATCGTGTTGCGTACTATCATGATTTTCGCCGGTACCTGGCTTATCACTCAGTTCGAATGGCTGCTGTATGTGTTCGGCGCCTTCCTGCTGTTTACCGGCGTAAAAATGGCGCTGGCGAAGGAAGACGAATCCGGCATTGGCGAAAAACCGATGGTGCGTTGGCTACGCGGGCATCTGCGCATGACCGATACGATCGAGAACGAGCACTTTTTCGTACGTAAAAACGGCCTATTGTATGCCACGCCGCTGCTGCTGGTACTGATTATGGTTGAGCTCAGCGATGTAATCTTCGCCGTTGACAGTATTCCGGCGATCTTTGCGGTCACCACCGACCCGTTCATCGTACTGACCTCTAACCTGTTTGCCATCTTAGGGCTGCGCGCGATGTACTTCCTGCTGTCCGGCGTGGCGGAACGCTTCTCGATGCTGAAATATGGTCTGGCGGTCATTCTGGTCTTTATCGGCATTAAGATGCTGATCGTCGACTTCTACCATATTCCTATCGCGATTTCGCTGGGCGTAGTGTTTGGCATTCTGACCATTACGCTGGTGATTAACGCCTGGGTTAACCATCAGCGCGATAAGAAACTGCGAGCGCAATAATCTTTTATCGGGGTAAACCTGCCCCGTCAAAAACGCCCGGCAGCGCACACCTGTCGGGCGTTTTTGTTTAACATGTCACAATACTGTTAATATAAAGTTATAAAACATGATCACAGCAAAAAATCCAGGATATTTCGCTTCCCGAACCTTCAACTTTCCTTATACTCAACCAGGCAAATACTTTGTTACATCCTGAAAGATGCGCCGTAAGAGCGTACAGGGGATGACCAGCAACACAATACAAGGAACATGAAATGGCTACGCAACGAGCATCAGGGCTACTGCAGCGTTTAGCGCAAGGCAGTCTGGTTAAACAAATTTTAGTGGGTCTGGTACTGGGGATTTTACTGGCATGGATTTCTAAGCCTGCGGCAGAAGCGGTTGGCTTGCTTGGCACCCTGTTTGTCGGCGCCTTAAAAGCGGTCGCCCCCGTTCTGGTGCTGATGCTGGTAATGGCCTCGATCGCCAACCACCAGCACGGTCAAAAAACCAATATTCGCCCTATTCTCTTTCTTTACCTGCTAGGCACCTTTTCAGCCGCGCTGGCGGCCGTTGTGTTCAGCTTCGCCTTCCCTTCAACGCTGCATCTGTCCAGTAGCGCCCAGGATATCGTGCCACCGTCCGGCATTGTAGAAGTCTTGCGCGGTCTGCTGATGAGTATGGTGTCGAACCCCATCGACGCGCTGCTGAACGCTAACTATATCGGGATTCTGGTGTGGGCCGTCGGTCTGGGATTTGCCCTGCGTCATGGCAATGAAACCACCAAAAACCTCGTGAACGATATGTCTAACGCCGTGACCTTTATGGTGAAACTGGTGATCCGTTTCGCGCCAGTCGGTATTTTTGGTCTGGTTTCATCAACGCTTGCAACCACCGGCTTCTCCACCCTGTGGGGCTATGCGCACCTGCTGGTCGTCTTGATTGGCTGTATGCTGCTGGTCGCGCTGGTGGTCAACCCGCTGTTGGTATTCTGGAAAATTCGTCGCAACCCTTATCCGCTGGTGTTCGCCTGCCTGCGTGAAAGCGGCGTTTATGCCTTCTTTACCCGCAGCTCTGCCGCCAATATTCCAGTAAATATGGCGCTGTGCGAAAAGCTGAATCTGGACAGGGATACTTACTCCGTTTCCATTCCGCTGGGTGCCACTATCAATATGGCCGGCGCGGCAATTACCATTACGGTTCTGACGTTGGCGGCAGTCCATACGTTAGGCGTCCCGGTGGATCTGCCTACAGCGTTGCTGCTGAGCGTGGTGGCCTCGCTGTGTGCTTGCGGCGCCTCCGGCGTGGCAGGCGGTTCATTGCTGCTGATCCCGCTGGCGTGCAACATGTTTGGCATCCCGAACGATATCGCGATGCAGGTAGTAGCGGTCGGCTTTATTATCGGCGTATTGCAGGATTCGTGTGAAACGGCGCTGAACTCGTCTACCGATGTTCTGTTCACTGCGGCAGCCTGCCAGGCAGAGGACGAACGTCTGGCGAATAACGCCTTGCGTAGCTAAGTGATTATCGATGCCGGATGGCGCGTGCCATCCGGCGTGACGATAGATCTGAATCTCCCAATCCATAGGCTTTGACCTAAAGCGAATTGATGTTCACGCGCGACATCCTCGCGTAACGTTATATGTAGATGGCGTCTGCCGCGGCGCTCGGTCAGCGTAAAGTATAAAGTGTCAGCCTGTGTAAATCCTCTCGCCACCCTCCCTTGCGATAAGCAAAATCAAAGTTCAACGACGCGTAATTTCTATAACGGACTTCGTTGACCTTTGTTACAATTAGATGCATTTTGAATTTTTGTGTGTTAGTGCTTGCTTACTTCACAACTTAACAAGGAATAGTTCAGGCCGCGAATTTGCCGTTTCCGCAACGCTGATAAAAACTCCAACTCTGTTGCGGCAGTGCAAACCTCAGATCACCGGCGTGACGTTAACCGATTCTCCAGGAATACTGAATGGAACTACTGACTCAATTGCTGAATGCCCTGTGGGCTCAGGACTTTGAAACACTGGCCAATCCTTCCATGATTGGCATGTTGTATTTTGTGTTATTTATGATTTTGTTTCTGGAAAATGGGCTGCTCCCTGCCGCCTTTTTGCCTGGCGACAGCCTGTTGATCCTGGTCGGCGTGCTGATCGCCAAAGGCGCGATGGGTTTTCCACAAACCATTTTGCTGCTTACCGTCGCGGCCAGCCTGGGTTGCTGGGTGAGCTATATTCAGGGCCGCTGGCTGGGGAATACCCGCACCGTGCAAAACTGGCTCTCTCATCTCCCCGCACATTATCATCAACGCGCCCATCACCTTTTCCATAAACACGGCCTGTCGGCATTATTGATAGGCCGTTTTATCGCGTTTGTCAGAACGCTGCTGCCCACCATTGCCGGCATATCCGGCCTGAATAACGCTCGCTTTCAGTTTTTCAACTGGATGAGCGGCTTGTTGTGGGTGCTTATCCTGACCTCGCTGGGCTATCTGCTGGGCAAAACGCCCGTCTTTATGAAGTATGAAGACCAGTTAATGTCATGCCTGATGCTGCTGCCCGTAGTGCTGCTCTTTTTTGGCCTGGCGGGTTCACTGGTCATGCTGTGGAAAAAGAAGTATGGGAGCCGGGGATAACTTATGCTTAAACCACGCATAACTGCCCGACAACTCATTTGGATCAGCGCTTTTCTACTGATGCTGACCATACTCATGATGACGTGGTCAACGCTGCGTCAGCAAGAGTCGACGCTGGCCATTCGCGCGGTGAACCAGGGCGCCAGTATGCCAGACGGCTTCTCAGTTCTGCATCATCTGGATGCGAACGGCATTCATTTTAAAAGCATTACGCCTAAAAATGACATGTTGCTCATTACCTTCGATTCCCCTGCGCAAAGTGCCGCAGCAAAAACGGTACTGGATCAAACGTTACCACACGGTTATGTCGTCGCTCAGCAGGACGATGACAACGAAACGGTACAGTGGCTGTCCCGCTTACGGGAAAGCTCACACCGCTTTGGCTAACCTCCAGGAATCCGAATCATATCACTCACTTTGGTGATTTCATTGTTTAATGACTATGATTAATAAAGCGGTGTTTAACCCACCGCGTTATTATCGGGATCACCGCCCCGGACAACGGGTCCGAACATAAGGGAAAGTTCAGGAATGAAATACCGCATCGCTTTGGCTATCACGCTTTTTACACTTAGCGCCGGTAGCTACGCTAATTCGCTTTGTCAGGAAAAAGAGCAGGATATACAAAAGGAAATTAGCTACGCTGAAAAGCACAACAATCAGCGCCGTATTGAGGGTCTGAACAAGGCGCTCAGCGAAGTGCGCGCCAATTGTACTGACAGCAAGCTACGCGCCGAGCATCAGAAAAAGATCGCTGAGCAAAAAGAAGAGGTAGCCGAACGCCAACGTGATTTAGCCGAGGCAAAAGCAAAAGGCGATGCGGATAAAATAGACAAACGTGAACGTAAGCTGGCCGAGGCTCAGGATGAGCTAAAAAAACTTGAGGCCAGTGACTACTAAATTAACGCCGAACGTAAATACTCACTCACCTGGAGAAAACTATGTCGAAAGATAACACTACGGAACATCTGCGCGCTGAGTTGAAATCCCTGACCGATACGCTTGAAGAAGTGCTGAGCTCTTCGGGCGAAAAGTCGAAAGAAGAGTTGAGTAAGATTCGTAGCAAAGCCGAGCGCGCGCTGAAAGAGAGCCGTTACCGCCTGGGCGAAACGGGTGATGTGATTGCCAAACAGACTCGCGTCGCCGCCGCCCGCGCCGATGATTATGTGCGCGAAAATCCCTGGACAGGCGTAGGTATTGGCGCCGCTGTCGGTCTGGTGTTGGGCGTACTGCTGACGCGTCGTTAATTATGGCGGACTCTCGACAGGCACAAGGACCAGGCAAAAGCGTACTGGGTATCGGGCAGCGGATTGTCACCATTATCGTTGAGATGGTGGAAACCCGGCTGCGACTGGCGGTAGTAGAACTGGAAGAAGAGAAAGCAAACCTCTTTCAGCTTTTGCTGATGGTAGGTCTTACCATGCTCTTCGCGGCGTTTGGCTTAATGAGCCTGATGGTTCTGGTCATCTGGGCTATCGATCCTCAGTACCGTTTGAACGCGATGATCGCTACCACTGTTGTGCTGTTAGTGCTTGCGCTAATCGGCGGCATCTGGACTTTGCGCAAAGCGCGTCAGTCCACGCTATTGCGCCATACGCGGCACGAACTGGCTAACGATCGGCAAATTCTGGAGGACGATCAGTCGTGAGCAGCAAAGGCGAACGCGAGAAACGTAAAGCGCTGCTTCTCAGTCAGATCCAGCAGCAACGGCTGGATCTGTCCGCCAGCCGTCGCGACTGGCTGGAGACCACCGGCGCGTACGATCGCGGCTGGAATACGGTGTTAAGCCTGCGCTCCTGGGCGCTGGTCGGTAGCAGCGTAATGGCCATCTGGACCATCCGTCATCCTAATATGTTGGTACGCTGGGCGAAACGCGGCCTGGGTATCTGGAGCGCCTGGCGCCTGGTAAAAACTACCCTCCGTCAACAACAGCTCCGCGGTTAATATCTTTTCTTTTATAGCATCGCGCCATCAGGTTATCGCCCGATTACACCTGGTGGCGCGATACTTTTATGCATATCGTCTCTTTATCAATCACTCAAATTTTTTGAAAAAATTTGGCAATTTTCCTTGCTAACAATTCCTGTTCGCCACGTTTATGATTCTCTCCAGCGATAACAATGACGCGCCAAACCGCGTCATTGCTCATGAAAATAGCAGCAGCCGCCGAATCGGCCTCCTGGAGAATAAAATGAAAAAATTAGAAGATGTTGGTGTACTGATAGCGCGTATTTTAATGCCAGTTCTGTTTATTACCGCAGGATGGGGAAAAATTAGCGGCTATGCGGGCACACAACAGTATATGGAAGCGATGGGCGTACCAGGATTCCTGCTGCCGCTCACCATACTGCTTGAGTTCGGCGGCGGTCTGGCGATTCTGCTGGGGTTCCTCACCCGCACCACTGCGCTTTTCACCGCTGGTTTTACGTTGCTGACGGCATTGATCTTCCATAGCAATTTTGCAGAAGGTGTAAACTCGCTGATGTTTATGAAAAACCTGACCATTGCCGGCGGATTTTTATTACTGGCGTTAACCGGGCCTGGCGCGTTCAGCCTTGACCGTCTGCTGAATAAAAAGTGGTAAGCAATCTATACTCAATTAAAAAAGCGAGGGAATAGCGCCTCGCTTTTGTCATCTGAAGGAGAGAGACATGGGACAACTGATCGATGGCGTCTGGCACGATACCTGGTATGACACCAAATCTTCCGGGGGGAAATTTCAGCGTTCAGCGTCGGCTTTCCGCAACTGGCTTACCGCTGACGGCACGCCCGGACCTTCCGGCGAAGGCGGATTCGCCGCAGAAAAAGATCGTTATCATCTGTACGTTTCCCTTGCCTGCCCCTGGGCGCATCGCACGCTCATTTTCCGTAAACTGAAAGGTCTGGAGCCGTTTATTCCGGTTTCCGTCGTGAATCCATTGATGCTGGAAAACGGCTGGACGTTTGATGATACTTTTCCGGCGGCCACCGGCGATACCCTCTATCAGCATGAATTTCTCTACCAGTTGTATCTGCACGCCGATCCACACTACAGCGGCCGCGTCACCGTACCGGTCTTATGGGATAAAAAAAATCATACTATCGTCAGCAACGAGTCCGCCGAAATCATTCGTATGTTTAACTCCGCCTTTGATGGACTGGGCGCTAAAGCCGGGGATTACTATCCCCCCGCGCTGCAAAGCAAAATTGACGAGTTAAACGGCTGGATTTATGACAACGTTAATAACGGCGTTTATAAAGCAGGATTCGCCACCAGCCAGCAAGCGTATGATGAAGCGGTAGAAAAGGTATTTACTGCGCTGGCGCGCCTGGAACAGATTCTCGGACAGCACCGCTATCTGACGGGCGACCAGTTGACCGAGGCGGATATCCGCTTATGGACGACCCTGGTACGCTTTGATCCGGTTTACGTGACTCATTTCAAATGCGACAAATACCGAATCAGCGACTACCTGAATCTGTACGGTTTCCTGCGCGATATCTATCAAATACCGGGCATTGCTGAAACCGTTAATCTTGACCATATTCGTCACCACTATTTCCGTAGCCATAAAACGATTAACCCCACAGGTATCATTTCTATCGGACCGTGGCAGGATCTGCTCGAACCTCACGGGCGCGACGTGCGCTTTGGCTAATTTCAGGCGTCCTCCGGGATGCCTTATTAATTAATACCACAAATATTTACCAGCATTTCATTCGCGGCTATTCTTAGTTTGATTACTTTAAAAACAAGTGATTGAACCATTATTGAGGCGAAAATGGATTGGTATTTAAAGGTTTTAAAAAATTATCTGGGATTTGGCGGCCGCGCGCGACGCAAAGAGTACTGGATGTTTATTCTGGTCAATATCATCTTTACCTTTGTGTTGGGCCTGCTGGACGCCATGCTTGGCTGGCAACGCGCCGGGGGTGAAGGCGTTCTGACCACCATTTACGGCGTTCTGATCTTTTTACCGTGGTGGGCCGTGCAGTTCCGTCGTCTGCATGACACTGACCGCTCCGCATGGTGGCTACTGTTGCTACTTATCCCCATTATCGGCTGGCTTATCATCATCGCGTTCAACTGCCAGAATGGTACGCCGGGCGACAACCGCTTCGGCCCCGATCCGAAACGTTTTTCCTGATGGCGGCGCGGCGCCGCTTTTAAAGCGCCGCGCGCTATTTATTTTCCGGCGAATAGCTTAGGTATTTCCCGCAGGCACCAGGCTTTTGCCTCCCCCATACTGTCGCGCCGCCAGGCCATAATAATATCGATTTCGCTGGTCGATTCCGGGCTGACCACGCGTAGCCGCCCTTCGGCA
The DNA here is from genome assembly GCF_046569525.1 of Salmonella sp. 741265055_HSA. Taxonomy (NCBI): domain Bacteria; kingdom Pseudomonadati; phylum Pseudomonadota; class Gammaproteobacteria; order Enterobacterales; family Enterobacteriaceae; genus Salmonella; species Salmonella sp. 741265055_HSA. The sequence goes on from NZ_JBKFSQ010000003.1 coordinate 24,211, forward strand.
ATATCCTGTTCCACCATCGAATATGGCATGGTCGCGACGCCAAGCCCGGCCAGCAGCGCCTGACGTTTATCTTCAATCGTGCTTACCGTCAGACGTGGCTGCTTATCCAGCAGTTGCACCGTTAATACCGGCCGCTCGCGCGCGGTATCCGCTACCGCTACGCCGCGGTATTTAACCCGCGTCACTTCCGAAAGCGGCTCCGGCTCCTGATGAATAGGGTGGTCAGGCGCGGCGACATACACATTCATTAACGTATACAACTTACGGGAGTTAATTTCCGACGACGATCGAAAATGCATATCCGGAGCGATGACGATATCCGCCCGTCCCTGCTCAAGCCGCTCCCATGCGCCAGCCAGTACTTCGGTAATCAATGAAAGCTGCGTATTGGCTTTAGCGGCCAGCCGGTCGATCAGCGGAAAAAAAGCAGGCGTCGGTACCAGAGCTTCAGTGACCAGCGTCAGATGCGTTTCCCAACCGCGGGCCAACGCTTCAGCATCCGTCGTTAACTTGTCTGCCGCTTCCAGCAATACCCGCCCGCGTTCCAGCAGCATACGCCCGACGTTGGTGAATTTTGTACGATGGCCGGAGCGATCGAACAGTACAACGTCCAACTCTTCTTCCAGCTTCTGCATGGTGTAACTCAGCGCGGAGGGCACCCGCCCCAACTCATCAGCCGCTGCGGCAAAACTGCCCCGGCGGTCAATGGCGTCCATCACACGCAATGCTTCAAGCGTCAGCGCTCTCTCTTTAGCCATAACGTTCTCATTCAGGAAATTTGAACATACCGGGCAGAATATCTGGCTAACAATGCAGCGTCCAGCCCCTTAACATAAAAGGAAGTAAAGAGAGGTTAATAACGATGATTACGACCCGAACCGCCAAACAATGTGGACAGGCAGACTACGGATGGCTCCAGGCCCGCTATACCTTCTCCTTTGGACACTACTTCGACCCTACACTGTTGGGCTACGCGTCGTTGCGCGTACTGAACCAGGAAGTGCTGGCGCCGGGCGCCTCTTTTCAGCCTCGAACTTATCCAAAGGTGGATATTTTAAACCTGATTCTGGACGGCGAAGCGGAATACCGCGACAGCGACGGCAACCATGTACAGGCTAAAGCGGGCGAAGCGTTACTGCTCGCCGCGCAGCCGGGCATTAGCTACAGCGAACATAATCTCAGCAAAGTTAAGCCGTTAACCCGAATGCAACTGTGGCTTGACGCCTGTCCTGAACGGGAAAACGCGCTGGTACAAAAAATCCCACTCCTGGCGGCGCAACAACAGTTTCTTGCCTCGCCCGACGGTGAGCAAAACAGCTTACAACTGCGCCAACAGGTCTGGGTACATCATATTACGCTGGAGAAAGGCGAATCGCTTAATTTCCAGCTTCACGGGCCGCGCGCCTATTTGCAGTCGATTCACGGTACGTTCCACGCGCTGACGCACAACGAAGAACGCGAGGCGTTAACCTGCGGAGATGGCGCATTTATTCGTGATGAACCTAACATTACGCTGGTTGCCGATACGCCGCTGCGCGCATTACTGGTAGATTTACCGGTGTAGCCAGCCAGAAAAGGAGTCACAAGATGAGCAAAAAATCGGCGAAGAAACGTCAGCCCGTGGTAAAACCTGCCGTACAGGAGGCGATGAGCGCCACTGTGCCGCTGGGCTATGAAGAGATGCTAACCGAACTGGAAGCCATCGTGGCGGACGCCGAAGCCCGGCTGGCAGAAGAAGAGGCCGCAGCCTGAAATCATGCCGGATGGCGGCGCAAGCGCCCGATCCGGCTTATAACGGGTAGACCTGATAAGCGCAGCGCCATCGGGCAACACGCTGCCCCGACGTCATGCCGGGGCGTTATTATTAATGCGCTTTACTGGCCATAATCTCGATGATCTGCTTGTCTGTCTGCTGCATTGAGCGACACGCCAGCGAACACAAATTCGCAATAGATTGTTCGACATTGTGCGCCACAATCCCTTCGTTTCCGGTCACCGCCGTATCATCCAACGCCATCAGTACGGCTTTCCACGCCGCCGACGCGCTGGTAGAGACTTTCATCGCGCAGCTATTCGACGCGCCATCGCAAATCATCCCGCTGACATCGCCAATCATACTGCTGATAGCCATTGCGATAGTGTCGTAACGACCATCTATCAGCCACGCCATACCCGCTGCCGCGCCCATCGCCGCCGTAGTTGCCGCGCACAGCGCCGACAAACGCGGAAGCTGATGGTGAATATAGATAGCGCTCAAATGCGATAACATTAGCGCGCGCGCCAGGCGTTCGTCATCGGCGCCGACATGTTCAGCAACCACCATGACTGGCACCGTGGCGGTAATCCCCTGGTTGCCGGAGCCGGAGTTGCTCATCGCGGGCAACGTGGCGCCGCCCATTCTGGCGTCTGACGCCGCGCTGGTACGGATCAAAATCGCCGTGGAGAGATCTTTCGCCAGCAGACCGCGATCGCACTGTTTGGCCAGCGTCGAACCGATATGCAGCCCCCAGGAACCACGCAGTCCCTCCTGCGACAACGCGCCGTTTAGCCTGGCCGCATCGAGAATAAAGCGAATAGCGTCAAAGGGCACCGCATTCACAAACGCCAGGATCTCTTCCAGCGAGGTATGAGACAGCACTCCCAGTGGCGAGGTTTTTTCTTCTTCCTGCGCATTATCGGCCTGGGTAAATACCACGCCCTTGTCGGTTTCTATCCGCACAATATTTGTATGATCGCCGACGATCGTGACACATGCCCAGCTATCGCCGCTATACACTTTCGCCCGTGAAAACAGGATATCGTTACATGGCTCCTGCAACATCACTGCAACATGTCCGGCGGCCAGCATCGCTTTTGCATCGGCAACGGCTTTAGCGGAAGCGTCTTTTAACACCTCCAACCCGGCTTTCGCATCACCGCCCAACGCGCCAAGCGCCGCGGCGATCGGTAGCCCTACCATTCCCGTTCCTGGAACGGTAACGCCCATACCATTTTTCATCAGATTAGGCGAAACCCACGCGTCAATGCGTTCAACTGTGCCGTCAAGTTCAGCCGCCGCCGCCGCTGCTGCCAGCGCCAGTGAAATTGGCTCAGTACACCCCAGCGCCGGTTTTACTTCTTCCTGTACGGCCAGGATAAAACTTTGCCACAATGGATTTATTTTAGATTCAAACATAACAACAACCTTAATCTCAGGTATATCAAGAGAATGCCAGGAACGGAGAAACGCATAGCAGCAGACCGGTAATAATAATCAGGTACAACGAAGCGCCTTTATATTTGTGCAATGCGGGAACCTTGTAGACCAACCATGCCGGAATTAAACAGCCCACCATACCGAAGATAGGGCTACAAATAGAGGTGAAGCTCAGTACCGGCGCATTGAGCACAATGGCGCTCCAGGCCAGCAAAATAGCGAAAATCATAATGCCGCGCTGTACCAGATTTTCCTTAATCTTCTCGGCGGGCATTTTGCGGCGCAGGATATTCATCACAATGCCTTGCGTCGCTTCGCGGAATCCTAAATAAACGCCAAAGAAGGCGGTCATGACGGCAAAGATGTTCAGAATTACGCTAACCACTTTGACCCAGCCAGCGCCATCGCCGCTAATAAATTGCGCGGCGATCGCCAGGGCGGAAATATTCTGCTCATAGGCTTTCACCGCTTCGTCATGCCCCATCGCCAGGGTGAAGGAAACCGCATAGAAAAATACGGTAACGAACAGGATGCCAAACGCGATATTCATGGCACGCAGCGCTTTATGGCGTGCGACCTCAATAGATTTTTCGCGTGAACGGTAAGAGATCACCATTGGGCTTAACGTCTGGATAAATAAAATCGAGGTCAGCGTAAATGGCAGGGTAATAATGGCGTTTTTAATCAGCAGGGCCATCGGCGGCAGCGCGCCAATGTTATACAGATGCCACATACCCACCATAGAGACGCCCAGCGCCGCCACTACCAGTAGCTTGGTCAGCACCATGCCGGTGGAAATTTTGAACAGTAATTTTTCACCGCGTGAGGAAATCGCTACCAGGATGCAGATCAGCACCAGACCATAAAATGGACTATCGGAAAGTAATCCTTTCGTTACGCCGAAAGTATGCAGATAAGAGGCGCTGTCGTTAGTAATCGCCGTAGAATAGACGAACATCCAGATGACGAGCATCACAAAGTATAGCGCGCCTAATAAAATACCCCAGTTTTTGCCCAGATAGCCGCTGATCACGCTGGGGTAGTCTTTACATTCCGGGGATTCCGCCAGCGTATTAATAAACAGCCGCTGGAACAGGTACATGGCCGGATAGCCAATAATAGAAGAGAGTAAAAAGACCCAAAGTCCCATCAGGCCGACCTGGACAGGAAGAAAAACGATCCCTGCGCCGATCGCCATCCCGATACTCATAATGACCCAGCCGGTGTCGGTACTATCAAATTTGATGGCTTCACGCCATTCGCTTTCTGTCATCCCTGCCCGACGCGCCGGGGCTGATGCGTCGAGGATTACGCTGGTATTACTAGCCGATTCCATAAAATTCTCGCTCAATGTGTAGGTAGAGGTTTTTTTATTTTTCGTGCCGCAGCAAGGCGATATGCAGAACGTGAGGTGCAGGTACTTTCTTGTAATAAGAAAATCATACGCGCACGATAAGAGAAAAACTTACCAATAAAACGCCTTCATTTCTTGTGGTTTAAGAATTATTTTCTATTTACTGTTAATATAATATTGTTATTTTCTCTATTTGACGCGTATCACAACAAAAAAGAGCGCACTTTGGTGCGCCCTTTTCTCAGCTTCTGTCTTCTGCGTTATCCCATAACCTGCTCACACTGCGCCTGTCGGGCCTATCCACAAACGACTTTAATCGCCAGACCGCCGCGCGACGTCTCGCGATATTTGTCGTTCATGTCTTTACCCGTTTCGTACATGGTTTCGATCACTTTATCGAGCGAAACCCGCGGCTCAGAGGTACGGCGTAGCGCCATTCGCGCCGCATTTACCGCTTTAACGGCGTTAATCGCATTACGTTCAATACAAGGGATTTGTACCTGACCCGCCACCGGGTCACAGGTGAGGCCAAGGTTATGCTCCATCGCAATTTCCGCCGCAATACAGACCTGCGCCGGGCTGCCGCCCAGCAGTTCTGTCAGCCCCGCCGCCGCCATCGAACACGCGACGCCAACCTCGCCCTGACACCCCACTTCCGCGCCGGATATCGAGGCGTTCATCTTGTACAGCATGCCAATCGCCCCCGCCGACAACAGATAACGGGCGATAGAGTTGGCATTGACCGGACGACGGAATTTGTCGTAATAGGCCAGCACCGCAGGAATAATGCCGCACGCGCCGTTGGTCGGCGCGGTGACCACTCGCCCGCCCGCCGCGTTCTCTTCGCTCACGGCCAGGGCGAACATGTTAATCCAGTCGATGACGTTCATCGGATCGCGGGAGAGATTATCGCTGGAGACCAGCAGACGCCGTAACGCTACCGCGCGGCGTGGAACGTTCAGCGGCCCCGGCAGCACGCCCTCAGTATTCATGCCACGTTCAATTCCGGTCGCCATCACCTGCCAGATGCGGGCAAAGCCAGCGTCAATCTGCTCTTTGCTCCGCAACGCCAGTTCATTTTGCATCATCAGGCCGGAAACCGAGAGCCCCTGTCTTTCACACAGCGTCAGCAGTTCGCTGGCGGAATGAAAATCATACGGCACCGATTTTTCTACGTCGTGCGACTGACCAAAACGCTCCTCTTCGACAATAAAGCCGCCGCCAATAGAGTAATACGTTTTGTGTAAAAGCGGCGTTTGCCCGTGCCAGGCGGTAATTCGCATACCGTTTTCATGGCGCGCCAGGGTTTCAGCGTGAAAGAGAATACTGTCGGCGACGGGAAAATCCACCACATGCGCGCCACCCGCCACCGATAAACGGCTGCTGCGGGCAACCTCCTGGATAAACGCCGGAATGCTATCAATATTGACATCCTGCGGCGTATTGCCCGCAAGACCCATAATGATGGCGGTATCGGTCGCGTGGCCTTTGCCCGTCAGCGATAGCGATCCGTAAAGATCAACCGTGATGCGCGTCGTTCGCGGCAGGTCGCCGCTGTCGATCAGCCGATCGATAAAACATTTTCCTGCATTCATTGGCCCTACGGTATGGGAGCTTGAAGGTCCAATGCCAATCTTAAAAATATCAAATGCGCTAATCATATCTCCCCCTAAGATTACCGTTCAGTGAAGATCCGTCGCGGGGCGATCCACACGATCGCCCCGTTCACATTACATCGCCTGAGTAAAGGTGCGCGAAATAACGTCCTGTTGCTGCTCACGAGTCAGCGCATTGAAGCGCACGGCATAGCCGGAAACGCGGATCGTCAGGTTCGGGTAGTTTTCCGGATGTTCAATCGCATCCAGCAACATTTCACGGTTCATTACATTGACGTTCAGATGCTGCCCGCCTTCTACCTGTGCTTCATGATGGAAATAGCCGTCCAGCAGGCCAACCAGATTGGTTTTCCGCACCGCATCTTCTTTTCCGAGCGCCGCAGGCACAATCGAGAAGGTGTACGAAATACCGTCTTTGGCGTAGGTAAACGGCAGTTTCGCCACCGACGTCAGCGAGGCTACCGCCCCTTTGCGGTCACGACCGTGCATCGGGTTCGCCCCCGGCGCGAACGGCGTTCCGGCGCGGCGTCCATCCGGCGTATTGCCGGTCTTCTGCCCGTACACGACGTTCGAGGTGATGGTCAAAATGGACTGTGTTGGCACCGCATTGCGATACGTCGGCAACACGCTAATTTTTTGCATAAAGCGTTTCACCAGGTCGCAGGCGATGCTGTCCACGCGCTCATCGTTGTTGCCGTACTGCGGATACTCGCCTTCAATAGCGAAGTCGATGGCAAGGCCGTTTTCGTCGCGAATCGGCTTCACCTGAGCGTACCTGATGGCGGACAGGGAATCCGCCGCCACCGACAGTCCGGCGATGCCGCACGCCATCGTCCGATACACATCACGGTCGTGCAGCGCCATCAGCGAAGCTTCATAGCTGTACTTATCGTGCATGTAGTGAATGATGTTCAGCGCGCTAATGTACTGCACCGCCAGCCAGTCCATAAAATGGTCGAGGCTCTCCATTACCGCGTCGTAATCCAGCACCTCATCCATTAACGGCGCGGTTTTCGGCCCAACCTGGATTTTCAGTTTCTCGTCAACGCCGCCATTGATAGCGTACAGCAACGTTTTGGCAAGGTTGGCGCGCGCGCCGAAGAACTGCATCTGCTTACCGATGACCATCGGGCTGACGCAACAAGCGATGGCGTAATCATCGCTGTTAAAGTCGGTACGCATTAAATCGTCGTTTTCATACTGCAAAGATGAGGTCACGATGGAGACCTGCGCAGCATATTTCTTGAATGCCACCGGCAACGCTTCTGACCACAGTATGGTCAGGTTCGGCTCCGGCGCTGGCCCCATCGTGTGCAGGGTATGCAGATAACGGAAGGAGTTCTTCGTCACCAGCGTGCGGCCATCAAGCCCCATCCCGCCAATAACTTCGGTGGCCCAGATCGGATCGCCGGAAAAGAGCGAATCAAATTCCGGCGTGCGCAGGAAGCGCACCATGCGGATCTTCATGATGAAATGGTCGATCAGCTCCTGCGCCTGCTGCTCTGTCAGAAGGCCCGCGTTGAAATCGCGCTCAATATAGATATCAAGGAACGACGCGGTTCTTCCCAGCGACATTGCACCGCCATTTTGTGATTTTACCGCCGCCAGATAAGCGAAGTAGAGCCACTGTACCGCTTCCTGCGCGTTTCGCGCCGGGCGGGAGATATCGTAGCCGTATTTCGCCGCCATCTCCTGCATTTGCAGCAGCGCGCGACGGTGCTCCGCCAACTCCTCACGCAGGCGAATCGTCGCCTCAAGATTCTGTCCCCGCTCCAGATTCGACTGCAGGTCGGCGAATTGCAGCTCGCGTTCGCGTACCAGATAACGGATGCCATACAGCGCGACGCGACGATAATCGCCAATAATGCGCCCGCGACCATAACCATCCGGCAAACCGGTTAATACGCCGGATTTACGGCAGCGCAGCATATCCGGCGAGTAAACATCGAATACGCCCTGATTATGGGTTTTCCGCAGGTCGGTAAAGGTATATTCAAAATCGGCGTCCATTTCGCGGCCATAGGCGTGGAATGAACTTTTGATCATGTTAACGCCGCCAAACGGATGCAAAGCGCGTTTAAGCGGCTTATCTGTTTGTAAACCGACGATTTTTTCCAGCTCTTTTTCAATATATCCCGCATCGTGCGCGGTAATCGTCGTCGCGATGTTGGTATCGAAATCCACCGGCGCATGGGTCGCGTTCTCGATACGTATTCCCGCCATCACCTTTTCCCACAACGCCGTGGTCGCTGGCGTCGCGTCGGCGAGAAAAGATTCATCCCCCTCATAGGGCGTATAGTTATGCTGAATAAAATCACGGACATTAATTTCTTCTTTCCAGTCCGTACCTTTAAAATCACGCCATGCTTCGGCATACAGCATATCGCTGGTATCGATATTTACCTTCATGAAAAATAATCTCTCTACAGAACAGCCGTTAAGTTATGCAAATTCCACTGGTGCTTTCACGTTGCCTAAATGAATGGCATCAAGGGCAATCATTTTCTCTTCATTCGTGGGAATAACAGCGCAAATAACCTGAGAAGGGTTAGCGGAAATAATGCGCTCGCCGTGAGAATTCGGCTGCTTATTCATTTCAACGTCTAACGTAAGCCCCAGCACGCCCAAATGTTCAATGACCAACTGGCGAATTAATACTGAATTTTCACCAATACCGCCGGTAAAAATAATGCCATCCAACCGATGTAACGATGCCGCGTGTCCGGCAATATGACGGGCGATACGGTGGACAAATGTTTTTATCGCTAACCGGGCGCGCTCATGTCCTTCGTGCCAGGCTTTTTCCAGGACTCTAAGGTCGGATGACAAACCGGAGATGCCGAGCAAACCGGACTCTTTATTCACCACTCGCTCCAGATCGCTCAACGTCTGCCCGGTTTCTTTGGCTATCCACGCCATCGCGCCGAAATCAACGTCGCCGCTGCGAGTGCCCATCATCAGCCCCTCAAGCGGCGTCATCCCCATTGAGGTATCCACGCTCTGACCATTGCGTACCGCGCAGATAGACGCCCCATTGCCCAGATGCGCGACAATCAGACCCGAGTTTTTTTCATCGAGGCCAAGCAGTTCATACGCGCGCCGCGAAACATAGCGATGCGACGTACCGTGAAAGCCGTAGCGACGCACACCCAGACTGGAAAAATACTCCCACGGCAATCCGTACAAATAGGCTTCCGGCGCCAGCGTCTGGTGGAAACTGGTATCAAATACCGCCACCTGACGTACGGCCGGGAAAAGGTGCCGCGCCGCGTCAATGCCGCTTAAATTAGCGTAATTATGCAGCGGCGCTAAAGGCGATACCCGGCGAATATTATCGATAATCTCATCGGTAATAATGACGGACTGCGTAAATAGCTCTCCACCGTGCGCAATACGGTGGCCAATTAATGCCACGCTATCCGTTAAATCACGTTTTTCCAGCTCAAAGGCAATGGCTTTTAACGCGTCCTCATAATTAGAGTGCGCGAGGTTTATCGGCTTATCGCCATTAATAGATAAAAAGGCGTTTTCAGTATTCATCCCATCTGCTATTCCCGCCATTAAAACATCACAGGTAGCGACATCCAGTACAGAGAATTTGATAGAAGATGAGCCGCAATTAATGACCAGAACGACCGGAAATTCATTCATGTAGTGCCTCCGTCGATGTCAGCCTGCGTCCGCGCCCTGGGGCGGAACGCAGGCTAAACGTGAGGATTAGAACAATTTGTAGACAATATTCAGGATGGTCAGCAGACCAATCAGGGTGACGAACACGTTATCCAGACGACCACGGTACTTCGCCAGCGACGGCGCTTTACGAATGGCGTACATCGGCAGCAGGCATAACAGCGAGGCGATAATCGGCGCGCCCATCGCTTCAATCAGGTCCAGAATGTTCGGGTTTGCGTAAGCTACGACCCAGGTAGACCCCATAATGAAGATCATGCTGATGGTGTTAAGCTTGCCCATAGAGACTTTGGTTTTATCGCCTTTATAACCGAATTTCAGCACCAGGCCGTTCAGCCCTTCCAGCGTCCCCAGGTAGTGACCGAAGAAAGATTTGAAAATAGCAACCAGCGCGATGATAGACGCGCCATACTCCAGCACCGTTGCAAAAGTGGATTTTGTCCCCGACAAAGAGGCGAAATGGTTGGCCAGGTAGGAAAGTACCGGAATGTTCTGCGCTTTCGCATCCGCCATGTTCTGCGGAGAGAGCGTAAACAGGCAGCTAAAGGCGAAGAACATCACCACGGCGACCATCAGCATACTGGCGCGCGAGATGATCTGTGAACATTTACGCTCGGTAAATTCGCGGCCAAACTCTTTCTCATACTCTTCCCGCTTAGACACCACGAAGGAAGAGACGATGGGCGAAAAGTTAAAGGAGAACACCATGATAGAGATGCCCAGCCACACCGTAACCAGTATGCCATCGTGCCCGGTCAGCGCGATATTACTGAGATCAACCTGATCGATAACCGCCGAGTTCCAGTAAGGAATCAGCGATAATGAGATTAGCACCAGGCTGGCGATAAACGGCCATACCAGGTAACTCATCACCTTAACCATCAGATCTTTACCAAACCAGATCACAAAGGCCATCAGCAGCAGCAAGAACAGCGCCACGAAACCGCGATTCAACGCTGGCATCTGCAACTGGTTTTCCCAAAACGTCATGAACGTGTTAGTGATGGTGACGCCATAAATCCACAGCAGCGGACAAATCGCAAAGAAGTAAAGGAACGTGATAACTACCCCGCCCGTTTTACCAAAGTGCTCTTCGACCGTTTCCGTAATATTGCCGGACGGATTAGATCCGGATAAACACAGACGCGCCAGCGCCCGGTGACAATAGAACGCAATGGGGTAAGCTAAAACCAGCATCAGCAGAATGGGGATAAGCCCGCCAAACCCGGCGCGGATAGGGAAAAACAGCACCCCGGCGCCAATGGCGGTACCAAATAAACCCAGCGTCCACGTCGTGTCCGATTTACGCCATGACGACTGTTTTGCCTGGCTGGATACAATGCTATCAGTAGTACTCATATCCTATCCTCACGAAAAGATTAAGCGTCAACTAAACCCGTAATTTGTGATACACGAGAAAGATCGATATTGCCGCCAGAAATAATACTGACCGTTTTTCTGTTCTGAATATAGCTATCTAATTTCCCGCTTAATAGTGCGGCACAGGCCAGAGCGCCAGCGCCTTCAGTAATAACCTTATTGCGCTGAATTAAAGCGATCATGCTGTTACGAATTTCATCTTCGCTAACCAGGACAATGTCATCGACTAATTCACGAACGATTTCATAGGTTAAATTACCCGGGCGGGAGACATCACAACCATCCGCCAGGGTACCGGTCGTTCGGTGCGTGGTTATTTCGCCAGCGTAATAAGACGCCGCCATACCGTGAACATTTTCGGCCTGTACGCCGATAACTTTAATGGTCGGGTTAATCGATTTAATCGCAATGGCAATACCTGCAATTAAACCGCCGCCGCCAATAGGCACGATGACATTATCGACATCGTACAGATCTTCCATAATTTCCAGACCAATAGTACCCTGTCCGGCAATAACTTTTGGATCGTCGTAAGGCGGAATAAAAATGCGGCCTTCGGTTTCGACAATTTCACTCACCTTAGCAATGGTGTCATTGAAGTTGTCACCGTGGAGCACCACTTCCGCCGAATAATCACAGGTGGCCGCCACTTTTGACTTTGGCGCGCCCTTCGGCATCACGACTTTGCCGTCAATACCCAGCATTGCGCAAGAAAGAGAAACGCCCTGTGCATGATTACCTGCGGAACAGGCCACGACGCCTTTACGTTTTTCCGCCTCCGTTAACGAGCTAAGTTTGTTAAAAGCGCCACGAATTTTAAATGAACCCGTACGCTGCATATTTTCAAACTTGAGAAATATTTCGCCTTTGCAACGTTCACTAAAATAGTTAGAGCGAGGCATTCCCGTTTTATATATCTTCCCCGCCAGTCTTTTTTTCGCTTCGAGGATATCTTCAATTGCAACCGGGAGATCGTATGTAATGTGCATTATAACCTCTTAACCTGGGTATTAAAAATAAGTTACCATTGCCCACTGTTCAAAAGAAACAGGTGACGTCAATTTCGCTAAATATGTTTATTCCATATCATTCAATTTCTATTAACTGCCTGCGTCTGCATCCATTATATGATGAATATTGTTTAGCCAATTCTACTAATACTGAAGCGGCTTTTTTGATACGATAATTTTTAGACCATACCGCCGCATAACGTGCGACGGGTAACGTGTCTTTTATGGGTATCGTGATAAATTGATTAGAGCCAAAAGGCGTGGTCATATCGCAGGGAATAACAGTTAAGAAATCAGCATTGAGAACAAGATTATATATTGTGACGACGGAATCTGTTTTAACAATGTTTTCGATGCTGATGCCATTTCGTTGTAGAGTGGTGAGTAATTCGCTGTAGTAGCCCATATTCGTTTGCGGCAACACCCACTGTTCGTCTTTTAACGATTCCAGTGTGATGGTGCCGGTGCATGTTCGGGACTTGCTGGCTACCAGGACAAACTCTGATTCAAACAGCGGCTCGACATGCAGATCCTGTAGCTGCATTTCATTACTGAGCGTACCGATAGCAAAGTCCAGCCGCCCGTCGCGCAGGGCCGGCAGGAATGAAGAGAGCTGGGCTTCGTACATGGATACCTGCGCTTTTGGAAAGACCTCTTTGAACTTATGAATCATATCGGACATGAAGGTAAAGCCAATCAGCGAAGGAAAACCAAACGAGACGTCGACAACGGTATTGCACGTCATACTGTTCATCTCGTTGATCATGTTTTTCATTTCGCGGGTGATAGATTCAGACCAGGAAAGCAGTACCTGTCCCGCTTCGGTCAACGTAACGCCGGTATTTTTACGTACAATTAGCTCAACGCCAAAATAGGCCTCAACATCGCTAATGATTTTACTGACGGCGGGCTGGGTTAACCCTAACGATTTTGCGGCAGAACCGATAGAACCACTTCTAATGACTTCCTGAAAGACCACCAAATGCTGTGTTTTAGGGAGAACAAGAGTATTCATATCTACCGCTCTGAAATAACATTGTGAACGGCAGGAAGTGTAGCAAATTAAATCTTAAAGGTTATGTGCGACCACTCACAAATTAACTTACCGCAATTTTTACATGGTCTTTATTAAATAAAGAAAACCTGTTATTTCAATTGATTGCAAAAATAAAGCAGTAACTCATCCTGATTTCAATCAAAAAATCGGGTCGGGATAACGATATATTATGGCGATAACCAGTCTATTTTACCTCCTATTTTCAACATCCTATGAAGACGATATTTCAATCAATTACGGGACATTTTATCGACAATTCCAGCATTAAATTTAAAACGTAATTTCTCAAATTTAAGTATAAACCGAAGGTAAATGCGCTTAAAAACCGTTACGCGTCACATTTTTTTACCTTATTTGTTTGTAAAGAAACATTTAATAAAATTTTAACCAAAATATTTCATACATTTAATTTTCATTTACAACAAATAATTTACACCGCTTTCTTGCTGTTTTTCAGAATGTAATTTTGTAAAAGAAATCGATTGCTTTTCACTTCAACTAAAAAGAGCGCAATCCATAGCGTTTTGTGTTTCTCATCACAAAAACGAATAATATTATGTCACCACGGCTGTCAATTAATTGCCGGATGGTGACGCTGGCGTCTTCTGCAACCTCTATACCCTTCATTGGCCTGATAAGCAAAAACCCGCCAGCTTACACTGACGGTTTTTTGCATGAAGAGATGAAACTGACCGATAAGCCGCTTTCTTTTGGGTATAGCGTCATGGACAGTCATTCATCCTGCCGCCCTGTAAAAGCAAAAACCCGCCGAAGCGGGTTTTATGAAGAGGTGAAACTGACCGATAAGCCGGGTTCTGTCGTGGACAGTCATTCATCTAGGCCAGCAATCGCTCACTGGCTCAAGCAGCCTACCCGGGTTCAGTACGGGCCGTACCTTATGAACCCCTATTTGGCCTTGCTCCGGGTGGAGTTTACCGTGCCACGGACTGTTACCAGCCGCGCGGTGCGCTCTTACCGCACCCTTTCACCCTTACCTGATCCCACTTACGTGGGCCATCGGCGGTTTGCTCTCTGTTGCACTGGTCGTGGGTTTCCCCCCCAGGCGTTACCTGGCACCCTGCCCTATGGAGCCCGGACTTTCCTCCCCTCCGCCCGTCTCCCCGAAAGGACGACGACGAAGCGGCGACTGTCTGGTCAGCTTCGGCGCGCAGTATAGAGGGTTCGCGCGACTTTGTCACCCTGCGCTGCGCATTCCTATCGCCAGAGCGGCAGCAACATTTCTGGATGCCCGATAAATATTGTCAAAAGCACCCCGAAAAGCCTCCTCCAGCGTCACGATGCGCGTGAGTACGCTAAAGACAGCGTCGATGCCATAATGATGCACTATCCCTACATCGTGCGTCAGGCTGCCGGCAATACCAATCACTGGCTTATGATATTTTTTCGCCACATTCGCGACGCCAATCGGCACTTTACCGCGAATACTTTGGCTATCAATCCGCCCTTCTCCCGTCACCACCAGCGTACAGTCGTGGATATGCTCCTCCAGGTTCAGTGCCGCCGTGACAATTTCGATCCCGCTGCGTAATTCCGCACCGAGAAAAGCCATTAACGCCGCCCCCATACCGCCTGCCGCTCCTGCGCCGGGCGCCGCCTTTACGTCGACATTCAGCGATTTTTTTATGATGTCGGCATAGTGAGCAAGATTTCTGTCCAGCTCAACAATGTTCTCTTCGGTCGCGCCTTTCTGCGGCCCAAAAATTCGTGATGCGCCGTTGTCGCCGATCAGAGGATTAGAGACATCGCAAGCGACACGAATAGCGCAGAGTTTTAAACGGGGATCGAGCTCTGAAATATCAATGTCGCTTAGACAATGAAGGCTTCCGCCACCGTAACCGATATCCGCGCCGTTTGCATCGCGCAGTTTTGCGCCCAGCGCCTGCATCATCCCTGCGCCGCCGTCATTTGTCGCGCTGCCGCCAATGCCGATAATGATATTGCTTGCGCCGCTTTCCAGCGCCTGCAATATCAGCTCCCCCGTTCCCCGCGAGGTAGTAATCAAAGGGTTGCGTTTTTCTGGCGGAACCAGCGCCAGTCCGCTGGCCGCCGCCATTTCAATAAAGGCGGTGTGGCCGTCGCCGGACATTCCCCAGCAGGCTTTCACTTTTTCACCCAACGGCCCGGTCACCCATGCGGCGCGTTCAACGCCCTGCGTCGCGGCAATCATGGCTTCGACCGTTCCTTCGCCGCCATCGGCAACCGGAACAGACACATATTGCGCATCGGGGAAAATTTCCCGAAATCCTTTTTCTATCGCCTGTGCTACCTCGGCGGCAGAAAGGCTTTCTTTGTAGGAGTCGGGGGCAATTACGATTTTCATAGTGGTAGCCTGTTACTGCACAACGCCGGATGGCGTTTCACTTATCCAGCCTGAAATTCAGGCCCGGATCGCTACACGCCATCCGGGCACAACGTCGTTAGCGAGTGACTTCCACTTTCGCCAGTTTTTCGTAGTAACACGCCAGCGCGCTATGGTCGTCATTACCGTGTCCATCCGCGCGTAACGCCTGCATCATTTCCATAACGGCGGCGGTCAGCGGGAGCTGCGCGCCAACGCCGTGGGAGGTATCCAGCGCGTTCGCCAGATCTTTAATGTGCAGATCGATACGGAAACCTGGTTTAAAGTTTCGGTCCATGACCATCGGCGCTTTCGCATCCAGTACCGTGCTGCCAGCCAGACCGCCGCGAATCGCCTGATAGACCAGATCCGGGTTGACGCCCGCTTTAGTCGCCAGCGTCAGCGCTTCAGACATAGCGGCGATATTCAACGCCACGATCACCTGGTTCGCCAGTTTTGTGACGTTGCCTGCGCCGATATCGCCGGTATGCACCACGGAACCCGCCATCGCTTTCATCAGGTCGTAGTACTTGTCGAAAATGGCTTTATCGCCCCCCACCATCACCGACAGCGTGCCATCAATCGCCTTCGGCTCGCCGCCGCTGACCGGCGCATCCAACATCTCAACGCCCTTCGCCTTCAGCGCATCGCTGATTTCACGGCTTGCCAGCGGCGCGATAGAACTCATATCAATCAATACGGTTCCCGGCTTCGCGCCTTCGATGATACCGTTCTCGCCCAGCGCAACCTCTTTCACATGCGGAGAGTTAGGCAGCATCGTGATGATGACGTCACACTGTTCAGCGATCGCCTTCGCCGTAGAGGCCGTTTCCGCGCCTGCGGCAATGACGTCGGCAATCGCTTCAGGATTACGATCGGACACCACCAGCGAATACCCTGCTTTCAGTAAGTTTTTGCTCATGGGCTTACCCATGATGCCTAAGCCAATAAAGCCAACTTTCATCGTCATAGCGTTCTCTCTTTCCATACCAGGATTATTTTTTAAAGGTGTCGGCAAGCTTCTGCGTGCTGGCGCGGAATGCGCCTAAATCGCTGCCAACGGCGACAAAGGTCGCGCCCCATTCCAGATAACGGCGGGCATCCGCCTCTACCGGCGCCAGAATGCCGCACGGTTTACCGTGCGCTTTAGCGCGGGCGAAAATATGTTGAATCGTCTGCTGCACGTCAGGGTGAGAAGCATTGCCGAGATGACCCAGCGCGGCGGCCAGATCGCTTGGGCCGACAAAAATGCCATCAACGCCTTCCGTTGCGGCGATGGCATCAACATTGTCGACACCCAACTGGCTTTCGATTTGAACAATAATGGTGATGTTTTTGTTCGACTGCGCAAAGTAATCAGGCACCGTGCCGAACATATTCGCGCGGTGAGAAACGGAGACGCCGCGAATGCCTTCCGGCGGGTAACGCGTCGAAGCGACGGCGCGAGCTGCTTCCTCTTGCGTTTCAACAAAGGGGATCAGGAAGTTATAAAACCCGATATCCAGCATCCGTTTGATAATGACCGGTTCATTGGTTGGCACACGTACCACAGGCGCGCTGGCGCTGCCTTTCAATGCCATTAACTGCGGAATTAAGGTGGTCACATCGTTCGGCGCATGTTCGCCATCCAGCACCAGCCAGTCAAATCCCGCCAGACCGAGAACTTCGGTGGTGATTGGGCTTGCCAGTGCAGACCAGCAGCCAATCTGCACCTGTTGCGCCGCCAGCGCCGCTTTAAACTTATTCGGGAAAATAGCGTTATTCATCGCTTATACCTTCGCTTATTTCTTTAATTCTCTACATGTGATGCCGCCACCATGACTTATAGCAACGACAATAAAAATGCTTATCTGAGATCAGAATTGGTCTCCGCATTCTATTTCTAATGTGGTACACATCCTGTAGCACAATATACCGTTCTGATATCTTTATCGTCTTTTATTATTATCATGGTATTTTCAAATAACTCGTCAGATACACTGAATTCGCCATTCAGTATAAACAGCCTATGGCGGATAATCATTGTGCAAACGCTCATTAAAAAGGGATTATTTAACGCTTATTTTTGAGCATACGCCCATGATACTGGGCGCTAATGCACACATTTACGCTTTACCCGGCCTGCATAAAAAATTTCATAATTTGCGGTGATCTGGATCACATTCTTATATTTATACTCCTGTCATTCTTATTTCATTATGCATGAACTTTATTTCTTATATTGAGATTTAACGATTTAACCATAACCAAAATAGATAATCCTATTTCTATCATCCAGGCTGGAGAATGTTGAACAATGGCCAATATCGAAATTCGCCAGGAATCGCCATCGGCGTTTTATATAAAAGTACATGAAACCGATAATGTCGCAATTATTGTTAATGACCACGGACTTAAAGCCGGAACACGTTTTCCGGATGGCCTGGAACTGACTGAACATATTCCGCAAGGCCATAAAGTCGCTCTGACGGGTATCCCCGCTCATGGCGAAATCATCCGTTATGGCGAAGTCATCGGTTATGCGGTACGCGACATCCCGCGCGGAAGCTGGATCGACGAGTCGCTGGTTGAACTGCCAAAAGCGCCGCCGCTGAATACGCTACCGCTGGCGACCAAAGTACCGGAACCGCTGCCGCCGCTGGAAGGCTATACGTTTGAGGGCTATCGTAACGCCGATGGCAGCGTCGGCACCAAAAATCTGCTTGGCATTACCACCAGCGTACACTGTGTCGCGGGCGTGGTCGATTATGTGGTGAAAGTGATTGAGCGCGATCTGCTGCCCAAATACCCGAATGTCGATGGCGTTGTAGGGCTAAACCATCTGTACGGCTGCGGCGTGGCAATCAACGCGCCGGCGGCGGTCGTGCCAATTCGCACAATTCATAATATCGCGCTCAACCCCAATTTTGGCGGCGAAGTAATGGTGATTGGCCTCGGTTGCGAAAAACTGCAGCCGGAACGACTGCTGGAAGGCACCGAGGATGTCCCCGCCATCGCCGTTGAAAGCGCAAGTATTGTGCGTTTACAGGACGAGCAGCATGTCGGCTTTAAATCAATGGTCGACGATATTTTGCAGGTCGCCGAACGCCATCTGACGAAACTGAACCAGCGCCAGCGCGAAACCTGTCCGGCCTCCGAGCTGGTCGTCGGGATGCAGTGCGGCGGCAGCGATGCGTTTTCCGGCGTCACGGCAAACCCGGCGGTGGGTTACGCTTCCGATCTGCTGGTACGCTGCGGCGCGACCGTCATGTTCTCTGAGGTCACCGAAGTGCGCGATGCCATTCATCTTCTGACACCGCGCGCCATCAACGAAGCCGTGGGTAAACGCCTGCTGGATGAAATGGCCTGGTACGATAACTACCTTGATATGGGGAAAACCGATCGCAGCGCTAACCCGTCCCCTGGCAACAAAAAAGGCGGCCTGGCGAATGTGGTGGAAAAAGCGTTGGGCTCTATCGCTAAATCGGGTAAGAGCGCCATTGTCGAAGTATTGTCGCCGGGTCAGCGCCCCACCAAACGCGGCCTGATTTACGCCGCGACGCCCGCCAGTGATTTCGTCTGCGGCACGCAGCAGGTCGCTTCCGGCATTACCGTACAGGTCTTTACCACCGGCCGCGGCACGCCGTACGGGCTGATGGCGGTGCCGGTAATTAAAATGGCGACGCGTACCGAGCTGGCGAACCGTTGGTATGACTTAATGGATATCAATGCAGGCACCATCGCCACGGGTGAAGAGACAATCGAAGATGTGGGCTGGAAGCTGTTTCACTTTATTCTCGATGTCGCCAGCGGCCGGAAAAAGACTTTCTCGGACCAGTGGGGCCTACATAACCAACTGGCGATATTTAACCCGGCCCCAGTGACCTGATCCAGTCAGTACCCTTCTCCGACCAGGGTATAACCGCATAATCTGTAGACCGGGTAAGCGCCAGCGCTACCCGGTATTTTTTCGCCCTTAGTCTGTAGCCTGAAGTATGTCTGCCCGACATGCTTTTTTTACTCCTGACTTTCGATAACTTCCATTTTATTTCGAAACTTTCATTTATCAGATCAAAATCACAAAATAACATTCCGAAAGCCTATAAATTCTTTCAAAGAAAACAAACGAAAGATTTCGGAGGAAGGATGTTTATCATTTCAGGCAGAACAATGCTAAAGAAGGCGCAGCAGGAAGGCTATGCTGTGCCGGCGTTTAACATCCACAACCTGGAGACATTGCAAGTGGTGGTGGAAACCGCCGCAGAATTGCGCTCTCCGCTGATTGTCGCCGGTACGCCAGGCACCTTTAGCTACGCAGGCGTCGGTAATATCGTGGCTATCGCCGCAGAACTGGCGAAAAGCTGGAACCATCCTCTCGCGGTACATCTCGATCATCATGAAAAACTGGCCGACATCAAAATGAAAGTCGCCGCCGGGGTACGCTCGGTCATGATCGACGGGTCGCATTTCCCCTTTGCCGACAATATTGCGCTGGTGAAAAGCGTGGTTGATTACTGTCATCGCTACGATGTCAGCGTTGAAGCTGAACTTGGGCGTCTCGGCGGGCAGGAAGACGATCTTATCGTTGACGGTAAAGATGCGCTTTATACCCATCCGGAACAGGCCCGGGAATTTGTAGAAAAAACGGGTATCGACTCGTTAGCCATTGCTATCGGCACCGCTCACGGCCTCTACACCGCTGAACCAAAACTTGATTTTGAACGACTGACGGAAATTCGTCAGCGGGTTGATGTCCCCTTAGTCCTTCACGGCGCCTCTGGCCTGCCGACCCGCGATATTACCCGCGCTATTTCGCTGGGCATCTGCAAAGTTAACGTCGCGACCGAGCTTAAAATCGCCTTTTCCGGCGCGCTTAAAAACTATTTAACGCAACACGCAGAGGCCAGCGATCCCCGCCATTACATGATCCCGGCGAAAGCGGCCATGAAAGAGGTTGTACGTAAAGTGATTGCCGACTGCGGTTGTGAAGGGAAGCTCTAAAGCCCCCGGATTTAGCACGGCAAAGGGCGTTTTCATAGCTGGATCACGAAAGCCATTATTATCCTTTGCCTTCAAACCAAAAATATTATGAAGATAAACAAAAGATATCGGAGCCAGAAGTGAAAGAAATAATTTCTCGTCACAAAGCAGGAGAACAGATAGGGATCTGTTCCGTATGTTCAGCACACCCGCTGGTGATTGAATCCGCATTACGTTTTGATCTGAATAGCGGGAACAAAGTTCTGATCGAAGCGACCTCTAACCAGGTTAATCAGTTTGGCGGTTATACCGGCATGAAACCGGCTGACTTTCGTGATTTTGTCTATGGCATCGCCCAGGAAGTGGGTTTTCCACGTGAGCGGTTGATTCTTGGTGGCGATCATTTAGGGCCTAACTGCTGGCAGAACGAACCGGCAGCGGCGGCAATGGAAAAGTCGGTTGAGTTAATAAAAGCGTATGTCGCCGCTGGTTTTAGCAAAATTCACCTGGACGCGTCGATGTCCTGCGCAGATGACCCGACACCGTTGGATCCGATGGTCGTTGCACGCCGTGCCGCCGTGCTTTGTAAAGCAGCAGAAGAGACCGCAAACGAAGAACAAAAATACCATCTGACTTATGTCATCGGCACGGAAGTGCCCGTTCCTGGCGGTGAAGCCAGTACCATCGGCAGCGTTCATGTCACCCGCGAAGCCGATGCTGCCCGTACGCTGGAAACTCACCAAATCGCGTTTCGTGAATCAGGTCTGGAAGAAGCACTGTCACGCGTGATCGCCATTGTGGTGCAACCGGGCGTTGAATTTGATCATACCCAGATTATTCATTATCAGCCGCAGGCGGCACAGGCGCTCTCCGACTGGATAAAAGAAACGCCGATGGTCTATGAAGCGCATTCGACTGATTATCAGACGCGACAGGCCTACCGTGCGCTGGTACGCGATCATTACGCCATTCTGAAGGTCGGCCCGGCGCTCACTTTCGCTCTGCGCGAAGCCATTTTCGCACTTGCGCAAATGGAAAACGAACTGATCTCCCCGGAACAACGTAGTCGGGTACTGGAGGTCATTGATGAAGTTATGCTAAACGAGCCGGGCTACTGGAAAAAATACTACCGTCCAACCTGGAGCCAGGCGATGGTCGACATCCACTTTAGTTTGTCTGACCGTATTCGCTATTACTGGCCGCACCCGCGTATTCGTCAAAGCGTAGAAAAGTTAATCGCCAATCTGAACAACGTCACATTGCCGCTGGGATTAATTAGCCAGTTTATGCCCGTACAGTTTGAACGCCTGTCTGAGGGCGTGCTCACCCCCACGCCGCATAACCTGATTATTGACAAAATTCAGGATGTTCTGCGCGCTTATCGCTTCGGTTGCACGCCGGATGTCGCCTGAATAATGGAGAATTTATGAGCCAACTATTTGTCCGAACCGGAATCACATTCGACTCGAGCCAACAGGCGCTGGCGCACATTGGCAAAGAGATGCTGGCGAAAGGCGTGGTACATGATAGTTATCCGCAGGCGCTGGTGGAACGTGAAGCGTCTTTTCCTACCGGCATTGCGCTGGAGCGTCACGCCGTCGCTATCCCTCATTGCGAGGCGGTTCATGCGAAATCACCCGCTATCTATCTGATTCGTCCAGATAAGCCGGTCATGTTTCAACAGGCGGATGATGACGAAGAGATTGCCGTTTCGTTAATCATCGCCTTAATCGTTGAAAACCCAGCGGCACAGCTAAAACTTCTGCGCCGCCTGTTCGGGGCATTACAAATCCCGGACACCATAGAAGCCTTACTGAGCGCCCCGGATGCCGAACTGGCGTCGTGCTTTGAGCACAAAGTCCTTACGGCTGAGCAGTGCGTCCAGGTTTGATAATAAATTGATAATAATGAGGAATACCCTATGAAACGTAAAGTAATTGTGGCCTGTGGCGGTGCGGTTGCAACCTCAACGATGGCTGCGGAAGAAATTAAAGAGCTGTGTGATGCCAACCATATTGAGCTCGACTTAGTGCAATGCCGGGTCACCGAAATCGAAACCTATATGGACGGCGCCGATCTTATCTGTACCACTGCCAGGGTCGATCGCGCCTTTGGCGATATTCCCGTCGTTCACGGCATGCCTTTTGTTTCCGGCGTGGGTATTGAAGCATTACAGCAAAAAATTCTGTCCATTCTCATGGGGTAACGTATGTTTAGCGAAATAATGCGTTATATCCTCGACTTAGGCCCAACGGTGATGCTGCCTCTGGTGATCATCGTGTTCTCTAAACTGCTGGGAATGAAGCTTGGGGATTGTTTTAAATCGGGTTTGCATATTGGTATCGGCTTCGTGGGTATTGGTCTGGTCATCGGCCTGATGCTGGATTCTATCGGCCCCGCGGCGAAAGCCATGGCGGAATATTTCCAAATCAATCTCCACGTTATTGACGTCGGCTGGCCGGGTTCATCGCCCATGACCTGGGCGTCACAAATCGCGCTGGTCGCGATCCCTGTCGCCATCGGGGTTAACGTCCTGATGCTAGTGACCCGCATGACCCGCGTGGTGAATGTCGATATCTGGAATATCTGGCACATGACCTTCACGGGCGCCATGCTGCATCTGGCGACCGGTTCATACTGGCTGGGGATTCTGGGCGTTGTGGTTCATGCCGCCTTTGTCTACAAACTGGGGGACTGGTTTGCCAAAGATACCCGCGACTATTTTGGCCTCGAGGGGATTGCTATCCCACACGGTTCATCCGCGTACCTGGGCCCCGTGGCGGTGCTCGTTGATACCATCATCGAGAAAATTCCGGGTCTCAATCGTATTCACTTTAGCGCAGATGATGTCCAGAAACGCTTCGGACCGTTTGGCGAGCCGGTGACTGTCGGCTTCGTGATGGGGCTGGTGATTGGTGTACTGGCAGGCTACGACGCCAAAGCCGTTCTGCAACTGGCGGTCAAAACCGCAGCGGTGATGCTGCTTATGCCACGCGTCATTAAACCTATTATGGATGGCCTAACGCCTATCGCGAAACATGCGCGTAAACGTCTACAGGCCAAATTTGGCGGGCAG
This sequence comes from Salmonella sp. 741265055_HSA, assembly GCF_046569525.1. Lineage (NCBI taxonomy): Bacteria > Pseudomonadati > Pseudomonadota > Gammaproteobacteria > Enterobacterales > Enterobacteriaceae > Salmonella > Salmonella sp. 741265055_HSA. The sequence continues at coordinate 47,908 of NZ_JBKFSQ010000003.1, forward strand.
GAGTTCCTGATAGGCCTTGATCCAGCGCTACTGCTCGGTCATACCTCTGTTGTCTCCGCGAGCCTGATATTCATTCCGCTGACTATCCTGATTGCCGTCTTAGTACCGGGGAACCAGGTGCTGCCGTTCGGCGATCTCGCCACCATCGGTTTCTTTGTTGCGATGGCGGTCGCGGTACACCAGGGCAACCTGTTCCGCACGCTGATTTCAGGTGTCATTATTATGGGTATCACCCTGTGGATAGCCACCCAGACGATTGGCCTGCATACCCAGCTGGCTGCCAATGCCGGAGCGCTAAAAGCTGGCGGACAAGTCGCCTCGCTGGATCAGGGCGGTTCCCCCATCACCTGGCTGCTGATTCAACTTTTTACCTGGCAGAATATCGTCGGCTTCGCCGTCATTGCCATTATCTATCTGGCCGGCGTACTGCTGACCTGGCGTCGCGCCCGACAGTTTGTCGCGGCTGAGAAAGCCACGGCGCTACAGCAAAGTCAAATCGCCTCTTAATTTTAGGGGAGCAATCGCTCCCCTCACCTTCCTGGAGAATGTTATGAAATCAGTGGTTATTCACGCTGAGGGAGACGTGCGCGTTGAAGAACGTCCCTTACCACAACTGCAAGCTGAAGACGATGTGTTGGTCAAGGTCGTTAGCTCGGGGCTTTGCGGGTCGGATATCCCGCGTATTTTCGCGCAGGGCGCCCATTATTATCCTATTACGTTAGGTCATGAATTCAGCGGCTACGTGGAATCCTACGGCACAGGCGTAACGGATATGCAGCCTGGCGATGCCGTCGCTTGTGTCCCGCTTCTTCCCTGCTTTCACTGCCCGCAATGCGAACGCGGTTACTTTTCTTTATGCAAACAGTATCAGTTTGTAGGATCGCGCAGTGAAGGCGGTAATGCGGAATATGTGGTGGTCAAACGGGCCAATCTTTTCCGCTTGCCGTCTGATATGCCGATTGAAGATGGCGCGTTTATCGAACCGATTACCGTGGGCTTACACGCCTTTCATCTGGCGCAGGGCTGCGAGGGGAAAAACGTAATTATCGTCGGTGCCGGGACAATTGGCCTGCTGGCCTTACAGTGCGCGCGGGAACTGGGCGCGCGAAGCGTAACGGCGATTGATATCAATCCGCAGAAACTGGAACTTGCGAAAGCGCTCGGCGCAACGCATACCTGTAATAGCCGGGAAATGACCGCCGACGACATCCAGACCGCGTTGTCCGACATTCAGTTTGATCAACTGGTTCTCGAAACGGCAGGAACTCCCCAGACCGTCTCGCTGGCTATCGATATCGCCGGGCCGCGCGCGCAACTGGCGCTGGTGGGCACGTTACATCACGATCTCACCCTGACAACGCGTACATTCGGGTTAATTTTGCGTAAAGAGCTCACGCTCCTCGGCAGTTGGATGAACTACTCCGCGCCATGGCCAGGAGAAGAATGGGAAACCGCAGCGCGCCTGTTGGCTGAAAAACGTCTTCAACTGACCCCTCTCATTGCCCATCGCGGCGATGCAGAAAGCTTTGCAGAAGCAGTCAAAGCGCTTAATGGCGCGCCCATACAGGGCAAAATCTTACTTCAACTTTCCTGATGGTACGAGCCAGCAACCTGCGCTGGCTCACATTTCCTTTCGAAATTTAGCGTTCACCTTTCGCAATCCTTCGATTAAACTAGTTACAGTTAATTATCAGGCAAATCAATATGAACTCATTTGAGCGAAGAAATAAAATTGTCGACCTGATTAATACGCAAGGCAGCGTGCTGGTGATGGACCTTTCAAATACCTTTGGTATTTCTGAAGTGACTATCCGCGCTGACCTGCGTCTGCTGGAAGAGAAAGGCCTTGTCACCCGTTTTCATGGCGGCGCGGCAAAACCGGGAAGTCATCTGGCGGAAGGCGACAATCAGGAAGTCATTCTGGAAGATCGGTATCAACTCGCCAGCGATCCGAAAAAGCGGATTGCCCAGGCGGCTGCGGCAATAGTCGAAGAAGGAATGACCATCATTCTGGATAGCGGGAGCACAACATTACTGATTGCGGAAGCGCTCGCGCGAAAAAGCAATATTACGGTGATCACTAACAGCTTGCCTGCCGCTTTTACGCTATCAGAAAATAAAGATCTCACGCTGGTGGTTTGCGGCGGTACGGTACGGCATAAAACCCACTCAATGCACGGCACGATTGCGGAACGATCGCTACACGGCATCAGCGCCGATGTTATGTTTGTCGGGGCGGATGGCATTGATGCGACAAACGGTATTACCACGTTTAACGAAGGTTATTCCATTAGCGGCGTCATGGCGGCGGCGGCACACAAAGTTATCGCGGTACTGGACGCGACCAAATTTAACCGTCGCGGCTTTAACCAGGTATTGCCGATGGACAAGATCGACTGTGTGATAACCGATGACACTATCAGCAAACAGGATAAAGCGGCATTAGCGAAAACAGGCGTGGAATTAATGATCGTCTAAAAAGGAGTCGGTTATGCGTTGCTGATCGCGAGAGTAAGCCCGAAGGAAAGGTCCGGCCCGCTATCACCGCCCAATGCCCCCATCACTTTACCCACATCAATCACCTGATTGAGTATTAACGCGATGGCGATAAAAGGCGGTTCCCGGGCGCTCGCTTTTATTCTTCCTGCTGCTCCAGCGCATACTTATACAGCGCATTTTTCTTCACGCCGTGAATTTCTGCTGCCAGCGCCGCCGCTTTTTTCAGCGGCAGTTCTGCCTGTAGCAGCGCCAGCGTGCGCAGCGCGTCGGCGGGCAGGTCGTCTTCTTGCGCTTTATGCCCTTCGACAATCAGCACCATTTCGCCTTTGCGACGGTTTTCATCTTCTTTGACCCACGCCAGCAGCTCGCCGACCGGCGCGCCGTGAATGGTTTCCCAGGTTTTGGTCAGCTCACGCGCCAGCACCACGTAGCGGGATTCGCCCCACACGGCCACCATATCTTCCAGGCTATCCAGCAGACGATGGGTAGACTCATAAAAAATCAGCGTTCGCGGCTCCGCTTCAACCGCCTTCAGCGCATCACGGCGACCTTTGGATTTCGCCGGTAAAAAGCCTTCATAGCAGAAACGGTCGGATGGCAAACCCGCGGCACTTAATGCAGTGATAGCAGCACACGGCCCTGGTAGCGGCACCACGCGAATCCCCGCTTCACGGCAGGTACGTACCAGGTGATAGCCGGGGTCATTAATTAGCGGCGTACCGGCGTCGGAAACCAGCGCAATGTTCTGCCCTTCTTTTAGCTTCGCGACCAGCGTTTCCGCTTTTTGTTGTTCGTTATGGTCGTGCAGCGCAAACAACCGGGCATTAATCCCAAAATGTTGCAGTAATAAACCGGTATGACGAGTGTCTTCAGCGGCAATTAAATCAACGGCTTGTAAAACTTCCAGCGCGCGTTGAGTAATATCAGCCAAATTCCCGATAGGAGTAGGTACAATAAAGAGTTGGCCCTGAGAATTATCCGCCGATTCGTTTTGTTTCATTGTGTCGTCCGTATTGCCGATTTAATATTGAGCATTGCGTAAAAAAATATCACTGGATACAGTATGGTACCCTCAACATTTTCTCGTTTGAACGCCGCGCGCGCGCTGCCTGTCGTCCTGGCTGCGCTACTTTTCGCCGGGTGCGGCACCCAGGCGCCAGATCAAAGCGCAGCCTATATGCAGGGTTCAGCGCAAGCTGACTCCGCCTTTTACCTGCATCAGATGCAGCAAAGCGCAGATGATAGCAAGACCAACTGGCAATTACTCGCCATTCATGCACTGCTGAAAGAAGGAAAAAGCCAGCAGGCCGTCGACCTGTTCAACCAACTCCCGCAAAATCTGAACGATGCCCAGCGTCGCGAACAGTCTTTATTAGCGGTAGAAATCAAACTGGCGCAAAAAGATGTCGCAGGCGCGCAGGCCTTGCTGGATAAACTAAAACCCGCCGACTTTGCGCCACATCAGCAAGCACGTTACTGGCAGGCGCAGATCATTGCCAGCCAGGGACGCCCGTCGCTTACCCTGTTGCGGGCGTTAATCGCCCAGGAACCGCTACTGGCGGCGAAAGATAAACAAAAAAATATCGACGCAACCTGGCAGGCGCTCTCCGCCATGACGCAAGATCAGGCCAGGACGCTGGTTATCAACGCCGATGAAAATGTGCTTCAGGGCTGGCTGGATCTGCAACGCGTCTGGTTTGACAACCGCAACGATCCGGACATGCTGAAAGCCGGGATCGCCGACTGGCAAAAACGCTACCCGCAAAATCCGGGGGCGAAAATGCTGCCGACTCAGCTCGTCAATGTGCAACGTTTTAAACCAGCTTCCACCAGCAAAATCGCTCTGCTGCTGCCGCTGAACGGTCAGGCTGCCGTGTTTGGCCGTACCATCCAGCAAGGTTTCGAAGCCGCGAAAAACCTCGGCACCCAGGCAGTAGAGATGCAGCCTGCCGCCGCGCCTGACGCGCCGGTCGAACCTGGCGTGGAGGAGACGCAACCACAAATGACCGACGGCGTCGCCAGTCCGTCGCAGGCCTCGGTGAGCGATCTGACTGATGACGCTCCATCCCAGTCCGCTACGCCAGTCAGCGCGCCACAAACTCCCCCTGCTACAGCAAGCGCGCCGGCGGATCCCTCCGCTGAATTAAAAATCTACGATACCTCTTCCCAGCCGTTGGATCAGGTGCTTGCTCAGGTTCAGCAAGATGGCGCCAGTATCGTGGTCGGGCCGCTGTTGAAAAACAATGTGGAAGCGCTGATGAAAAGCAACACGCCGCTCAACGTGCTGGCGCTCAACCAGCCGGAAACGGTACGTAGCTTCCCTAATATCTGCTATTTCGCGCTCTCTCCAGAAGATGAAGCCCGTGACGCGGCGCATCATATTTATGACCAGGGCAAGCAGTCGCCGCTGCTGTTGATTCCACGCAGCGCGCTTGGCGATCGCGTGGCGAACGCCTTCACCCAGGAGTGGCAAAAACTGGGCGGCGGCATCGTGTTACAGCAAAAATTCGGCTCCGTAGCCGAGCTGAAAATGGGCGTGAACGGCGGCGCGGGTATCGCGTTGACGGGCAGCCCGGTCGCCGCCAGTGTGCCTGCGCAGCCGGGCGTCACCATTGGCGGTCTGACTATCCCTGCGCCGCCGACCGACGCGCAAATCACCGGCGGCGGACGCGTAGACGCGGTCTATATTCTGGCTACGCCGGAAGAGATTGGCTTTATCAAACCGATGATCGCCATGCGTAACGGCACCCAGAGCGGCGCGACGCTGTATGCCAGCTCCCGCAGCGCGCAAGGCACCTCCGGCCCCGACTTCCGTCTGGAGATGGAAGGTTTGCAATACAGTGAAATTCCTATGCTGGCAGGCGGCAATATGCCGTTGATGCAGCAGGCGCTGAGCGCTGTACATAACGACTATTCTCTGGCGCGGATGTACGCCATGGGTGTGGATGCCTGGACGCTGGCGAACCACTTTTCGCAGATGCGTCAGGTGCAGGGGTTTGAGATCAATGGCAATACCGGCGCATTAACCGCCAGCCCGGATTGTGTGATTAACAGGAAGTTATCATGGCTCAAATACCAGCAAGGGGAGATTGTTCCCGCCAGCTAACGCGTAAACAGGCTGGCGACGCGTGGGAAGCTGCCGCGCGTCGCTGGCTGGAAAGCCAAGGACTGCGGTTTATCGCCGCCAACGTGCGCGAGCGCGGCGGCGAAATCGATCTGATCATGCGCGACGGAAAAACGACGGTTTTTGTTGAGGTCCGCTATCGGCGCTCCGGGCTTTATGGCGGCGCGGCGGCCAGTGTGACCCGCAGCAAGCAACACAAATTATTACATACTGCCCGCTTGTGGCTCGCCCGCCAGAATGGGAGTTTTGATACTGTGGATTGTCGGTTCGATGTGTTAGCCTTCACCGGAAATGAGATTGAGTGGTTTCGGGATGCGTTTAACGACCACTCATAATTGAAGATTTTAAGGATTAGCGTGCTCGAAAGAATCAAAGTTTGCTTTACAGAAAGCATTCAAACTCAAATTGCTGCGGCGGAAGCGCTTCCGGATGCCATTTCCCGCGCCGCCATGACGCTGGTTCATTCCCTGCTTAACGGCAATAAAATCCTCTGTTGTGGGAACGGGACGTCCGCGGCCAACGCACAGCATTTTGCTGCCAGCATGATTAACCGCTTTGAAACGGAGCGACCCAGTTTACCCGCCATTGCACTAAATACCGATAATGTGGTCTTAACTGCGATCGCTAACGATCGCCTGCACGATGAAGTTTATGCAAAACAAGTCCGGGCGCTGGGACATGCAGGCGATGTTTTATTGGCGATCTCTACGCGTGGTAATAGTCGCGATATCGTAAAAGCCGTTGAAGCAGCCGTCACGCGTGACATGACCATTGTGGCGCTAACCGGGTATGACGGGGGCGAGCTGGCCGGACTATTAGGGCCGCAGGATGTCGAAATTCGTATCCCTTCACACCACAGCGCGCGCATTCAGGAAATGCATATGCTGACGGTAAACTGCCTGTGCGATTTGATCGATAACACGCTTTTTCCTCACCAGGATGATTAAGGAGTACACATGAAGGCATTTTCGCCGCTCGCAGTCCTTATTTCTGCGTTGCTATTGCAAGGTTGCGTCGCCGCCGCGGTAGTGGGTACGGCAGCCGTCGGCACCAAAGCCGCAACCGACCCGCGTAGCGTGGGCACCCAGGTGGATGACGGAACGCTGGAACTGCGTGTCAGTAGCGCGCTGTCGAAAGATGAGCAAATCAAAAAAGAGACGCGCATCAATGTCACGGCTTATCAGGGCAAAGTTTTGTTAGTGGGCCAGTCGCCAAACAGCGAACTCTCCGCACGCGCGAAACAGATAGCGATGGGCGTTGAAGGCACCACCGAGGTCTATAACGAGATTCGCCAGGGTGAGCCTATCGGCCTGGGGACCGCCTCTAACGATACCTGGATCACCACGAAAGTTCGCTCACAGCTACTGACCAGCGATCAGGTAAAATCGTCAAATGTGAAAGTCACCACCGAAAATGGCGAAGTGTTCCTGCTGGGCCTGGTGACTGAACGTGAAGGTAAAGCGGCAGCGGACATCGCCAGCCGGGTGAGCGGCGTGAAACGCGTGACCACCGCCTTTACGTATATTAAGTAACCGGTGTGCCGGGTGGCGATAAGAATGTGTAAACCGCGTCGCCATCCGGTAAATCATCCGGCTTCGCTACCCCGCTTTTTCCCGCAGTTGCGATGAGGTCAGAATCGTCACGCCTTCTTGTGCTGGCGCCAGCGCTTCCGCCAGCATGGCCCGCGCCACATCCCGCGCATCAATCGATTTCCAGTTTCCTGGCAACAGCCGAAATAGCGGAGCGAAAAGCGTTTCATTCACCCGCCGCGTTGTTCTGTCGCCGAGCAGCATAGAAGGCCGGGCAATCGTCAAACGAGGCCAATTTTGCGCGATTAACGCCTCCTCCATTTCTCCTTTCACCCGATTGTAGAAAAACGGAGAGTGCGCGTTTGCTCCCATTGCGCTGACCACCAACATGTGCTGCGCGCCCAGTCGACGCCCGGTCAGCGCGGTATCAACCACCAGCGTATAATCCGCATGAATAAACGCCGCTTTACTTCCCGCTTCACGCCGGGTCGTGCCCAGGCAGCAAAAAACAATATCCACCGGGTCGGTCACCTGAGCTAACGCGTCGGTAAGCTGCGGATCGTGAGGGTTATAAACGCCGACAATATCCGTCAGCGGGCGACGCGTCGGCGCGGCGATAGCGCTCACCTGCGGCGTGTTGATTAACATTCTCAGCAGATGTCCGCCGACCAGTCCGGTCGCGCCGGTAATCAGTACCTGACTCATCCTCGCTCCTTTACAGATTTGTCCACCTTGCACTCTCGGCCCTATCGACCAGGCTTAATAGTCTACGAGGTAAGTATCCATCATTGTGGAAAATTTGCCTTACCCGACGCCACCACTGCGGAGGAAACGCATGAGTAAGAAAATTGCCGTTTTGATTACCGATGAATTTGAAGATTCAGAATTTACCTCGCCGGCAGCAGAATTCCGTCAGGCCGGCCATGAGGTCATCACCATCGAAAAAGAGGCGGGTAAAACGGTGAAAGGAAAAAAAGGCGAGGCCAGCGTCACCATTGATAAGGCTATTGATGACGTTCGTCCCGACGAGTTCGACGCCTTGCTATTACCGGGAGGCCATTCGCCGGACCACCTGCGCGGCGACAGCCGTTTCGTGGATTTTACCCGCGATTTCGTTAACAGCGGTAAACCGGTTTTTGCCATTTGCCACGGCCCGCAGTTGTTGATCAGCGCCGATGTCATTCGTGGCCGCAAACTCACGGCGGTGAAACCGATTATTATCGATGTGAAGAATGCGGGCGCGGAATTTTACGATCAGGAAGTCGTCGTCGATAAAGATCAGTTGGTGACCAGCCGCACGCCTGACGACCTGCCGGCATTTAACCGCGAGGCGCTACGCCTGCTGGGCGCGTGAGTCACGTAACCAGTGCAGTTTTTTACCAAACCCCAGCGTGTTGTCGGTGAATTTAATTTCATCCAGCCGGATTTCCCATACCGGCGCTGGCAGCACCCTGGCGACCGGGAAGCGACGAAGGTAAGCTTTACGCGCAGCGTCGCTCTCTTGCCCCTCCAGACGGCGAATTTCCCCTTTAAACTGCACGCCGCGAATGCGCGCTACCGTTTTCGGCTGACCATTGACCGTTCCCGCAACTGGCGCGCACGCGCCGGACATTTGCGCATGGCGGGTTTTATCATCCGTTAACAGATACAGCGCGACGTTTTGCGCATCGAACAAATAAAACGCATTGGCGCACCACAGCTCTCCCTCATGGTGTACGCACCAGGTCACCACGTGTTGTTTCGCCAGCCAACGGCCAATAGCGGTAAGTGTGTCCATCTTTATTCTCGCTTATACTGGGAACCTGAAAATTATCATGCTGATGGCGACAATGACACCCTGGTATCTGTATCTGATTCGAACCGCAGACAATGCGCTTTACACCGGAATCACCACCGATGTAGCGCGTCGTTACAGGCAGCATCAAACGGGAAAAGGCGCAAAAGCATTACGGGGAAAAGGCGAGTTAACGCTGGCGTTTGCGGCGCAGGTCGGCGATCGCTCGCTGGCCCTGCGCATAGAGTATCGCATCAAACAACTCACAAAGCGCCAGAAGGAGCGCCTTGTGACGGAACGCGAAGCGTTTGAGGCGCTGCTGTCCAGCCTACAAACGCCGGTGCTTAAAAACGATTGAAGTGGTCGTGATACTCCACCAGCCCCGTCACGCCTTCCAGCGCATCCTCAGCCAAACGGTGTACCTGGAAAGCGCTTTCCGTACCGGGCCAACGGCAGTGAAGATCGTAATGTGCGGCCAGTTCAAAACCGAAGCGGCTATATAACGCCGGGTCGCCCAACGTCACGACCGCCGCGTAGCCGAACTCGTTGAGCGAATCCAGCCCTTCATACACTAACTGGCGCGCCAGCCCTTGCCCGCGATACTTTTCATCGACCGCCAGCGGCGCCATGCCGACCCACTGTAAATCTTCGCCCTGAACATCAACCGGACTAAAGGCGACATAGCCCACCACCCGGCCTTCATCATCCGTGGCCACCAGTCCAAGCGTCAGAAAACCATCTTCACGCAAATCGTGAACCAGCTTCGCTTCCGCATCGCTTTCGAATGAACGGCGTAACAGCGCATCGATACCAGGCGCATCAATGGGAATTTCTACTCGAATTAGCATGGTTCACCTACCGAGGTCTGTTTGGTTTCCGGCGAGTTTTTCATTCCCGCCTCAACAAAATCCGCCAGTTGCAGCAGCATAACGCGTAACGCTTTCGGCATCTGCTCCAGTTCGATGGCGTCCATCAGATTCTTCACATACAACCCTAACTCAGTATCGCCTTCAATGACCAGTCGACGCTGGAAAAAGAGCGTATCCGGATCCTGTTTACGGGCGGCGATCATTAGCAGATCGCTGGCGTCGGCGCTAAAACTGACGTCGGCATCTGCCTGCTGGCTAACGATCAGTTTTTCATTTTCAACCGTGGTATACCATTTTAAGTCGATGTCACGAACATGAATGCTTAACCAACGACCTTCGAGGAATTCCAGCTCTCCATCGGCCAGCGCCTGACGAAACTGCCAGCTCAGAACCTGTTCCAGAACCTGGCGCTTTAGCGCAAAGGGCGTCAGTTTAACCGGTACACTCATCAGAGACGGGCCAGCATGGACTAAGCGTGAACGCAGTTTATCTAACACGAGCTTTACTCCCTGTTTCAATAGTCCTGTTATTTTGCCATATCCAATAAATCACATGGCGGCGTAAATCAACAATTGGGTCTGATTTTCTACCCCATTATTGGTGTTACCAATACGCCTTTAACTGCCTTAAATCAAAAATTGTCGCAGCAAGGTTAACTAAAATCCCTGTTCGTTAACAATTTTGCGTCTCAGACGTAACCCTCAGGATAAATTATGGAGCTGCTCTGCCCTGCCGGAAATCTCCCGGCGCTGAAGGCGGCCATCGAAAACGGCGCTGACGCCGTTTATATCGGGTTAAAAGACGACACCAATGCCCGTCATTTTGCCGGCCTTAACTTTACCGAAAAAAAATTGCAGGAAGCGGTGAGTTTTGTTCACCAGCATCGCCGCAAATTACACATCGCCATTAATACTTTTGCACATCCGGACGGCTATGCCCGCTGGCAGCGCGCCGTGGATATGGCGGCGCAGCTTGGCGCCGACGCGTTGATTCTCGCCGACCTCGCTATGCTGGAATATGCCGCAGAGCGTTACCCGCATATTGAGCGCCATGTTTCCGTTCAGGCTTCGGCAACCAACGAAGAGGCGATTCGCTTTTATCACCGCAACTTTGATGTCCACCGTGTAGTACTGCCGCGTGTACTGTCGATTCACCAGGTAAAACAACTGGCCCGCGTCACGCCGGTGCCGCTGGAGGTATTCGCGTTTGGCAGCCTGTGCATTATGGCGGAAGGTCGCTGCTATCTTTCTTCTTATCTGACGGGGGAGTCGCCCAATACCGTCGGCGCCTGCTCGCCCGCCCGCTTTGTCCGTTGGCAGCAAACGCCGCAGGGGCTGGAATCGCGCCTGAATGATGTCCTGATTGACCGTTACCAGGATGGCGAAAACGCGGGCTACCCAACGCTGTGTAAAGGCCGCTATTTAGTGGACGGCGAGCGCTATCACGCGCTGGAGGAGCCAACCAGCCTGAACACGCTGGAACTACTGCCGGAGCTCATGGCGGCGAACATCGCTTCGGTGAAGATCGAAGGTCGCCAGCGCAGCCCGGCCTATGTCAGCCAGGTGGCGAAAGTGTGGCGCCAGGCGATAGATCGCTGCAAAGCCGCCCCGCAAAACTTCGTTCCACAGCGCGACTGGATGGAGACGCTCGGCGCGATGTCCGAAGGCACCCAAACCACGCTTGGCGCATATCACCGTAAATGGCAGTGAGAGGAGCTATGAAATATTCCTTAGGACCGGTACTTTATTACTGGCCGAAAGAGACGCTGGAAGATTTTTATCAGCAGGCCGCAAAAAGCAGCGCTGATGTCATTTATCTGGGTGAAGCGGTGTGCAGCAAGCGTCGCGCGACCAAAGTCGGCGACTGGCTGGAAATGGCGAAATCCCTCGCCGCCAGCGGTAAGCAGGTGGCGCTCTCCACCCTGGCGCTGGTACAGGCGTCATCTGAATTAAGCGAGCTGAAACGCTATGTGGACAACGGCGATTTTCTGCTGGAAGCCAGCGATCTTGGCGTGGTGAATCTGTGCGCCGAGCGCAAACTGCCGTTTGTCGCCGGCCATGCGCTGAACTGCTACAACGCGGTCACGCTGCGCCGGTTGCTGAAAGAAGGCATGGTACGCTGGTGTATGCCAGTGGAGCTGTCTCGCGACTGGCTGGTGAATTTGCTTAATCAGTGCGATGAACTGGGCATCCGCAATCAGTTTGAAGTGGAAGTGTTGAGCTACGGCCATCTGCCGCTGGCCTACTCCGCTCGCTGCTTTACCGCCCGTTCGGAAGACCGTCCGAAAGATGAGTGCGAAACCTGCTGTATCAAGTATCCAAACGGTCGTGACGTGCTCTCGCAAGAGAATCAGCAGGTGTTTGTGCTTAACGGTATTCAGACCATGAGCGGCTATGTCTATAACCTTGGCAACGAACTGACGTCGATGCAGGGATTGGTCGATATCGTGCGGCTGTCGCCGTTGGGGACGGAGACATTTGCCATGCTTGATGCCTTTCGCGCTAACGAAAACGGCGGCGCACCATTACCGCTTGCCGCGCATAGCGACTGTAACGGCTACTGGAAGCGGCTGGCCGGGCTGGAGCTACAGGCCTAGCCGGATGGCGGCATAAATACCTTATCTGGCCTACAAATAGCGATCCCGTAGGCCTGATAAGCGCAGCGCCATCGGGTATTGTTTTTGCCGTCAGTCTCATAAAGCTCACTTTGTTAACAACATTCGCTAATCTTTAATGCAGTATTAAAAGATTAACCGGTAACAAAGTGAGCCGTTATGACTGATAAAACTATTCCGTTCTCGGTGCTGGATCTGGCGCCGATCCCTGAAGGTTCTTCGGCAAAAGAAACCTTCACGCACTCGCTTGATCTCGCACGGCTGGCTGAAAAGCGCGGTTATCACCGCTACTGGCTGGCAGAACATCACAACATGACCGGTATCGCCAGCGCGGCGACCTCGGTATTGATTGGTTATCTGGCGGCCAATACCACAACATTACATCTTGGCTCCGGCGGCGTGATGCTGCCTAACCATTCACCGCTGGTGATTGCCGAGCAGTTCGGCACGCTGAATACGCTCTACCCGGGACGTATCGACTTAGGGTTGGGACGCGCGCCGGGTAGCGATCAGCCGACGATGCGCGCGCTGCGTCGCCATATGAGCGGCGATATCGATAACTTTCCACGCGATGTCGCAGAGCTGGTGGACTGGTTCGACGCTCGCGACCCTAATCCGCATGTGCGCCCGGTGCCCGGCTACGGCGAGCAGATCCCGGTCTGGCTGTTGGGCTCCAGCCTGTATAGCGCACAGTTGGCGGCCCAGCTTGGCCTGCCGTTCGCCTTTGCTTCGCATTTCGCGCCGGATATGTTGTTCCAGGCGCTGCATCTGTACCGTACCCAGTTCAAACCTTCAGCGCGGCTGGAAAAACCGTACGCGATGGTGTGTATCAATATTATCGCCGCCGACAGCAACCGCGACGCCGAATTCCTGTTTACCTCTATGCAGCAGGCTTTTGTGAAGCTACGCCGTGGGGAAACCGGCCAACTGCCGCCGCCGATTGAGAATATGGAGACCTTCTGGTCGCCATCCGAGCAGTATGGCGTGCAACAGGCGCTGAGTATGTCGCTGGTCGGTGATAAGGCGAAAGTCCGCCACGGGCTGGAATCCATCCTGCGGGAAACCCAGGCGGATGAAATTATGGTCAACGGGCAGATTTTTGACCACCAGGCACGCCTGCATTCGTTTGATTTGGCGATGGATGTGAAGCAGGAATTGTTGGGGTAGCGCGTTGTTTTGCCCGGTGGCGCTTCGCTTACCGGGCCTACAGCATCAAGTAGGCCGGATAAGGTGCAACCGCCATCCGGCACAATAACGTTACTGGTACACCGGCAGCAGGTTAACGCTCGACAGGATATGGATAACCGCGTTGCCGACACCAAACACCAGAATCAGCGCAATCATCGGCTTACCACCCCAGACGCGGAATTTAGGGCTACCGAAGCGCTTGCGGGATTGACGCGCCAGCAGCGCCGGTACAATGGCCGCCCAGATAGTTGCCGCTAAACCTGCATAACCAATGGCGTACAGGAAGCCATTCGGCCACAGCAGGCCGCCGACAATTGGCGGCACAAACGTCAGCAGTGCGGTTTTAAAACGCCCCATTGCCGAGTCATCAAAACCAAACAGATCCGCCAGATAGTCAAACAGCCCCAGCGTCACGCCCAGGAAGGAACTGGCGACCGCAAAGTTAGAGAACACCACCAGCAGCAGATCCAGGCTGCGGCTGTTCAGCACGCCGCTCAATGCCTGTACCAGCACATCAATATTGCCGCCTTTCTGCGCAATGCCGATAAATTCCGGACGCGGGATGTTGCCCATCGTCCCCAGCAGCCAGACGGAATAGAGCGCCAGCGCCAGTAACGTCCCATAAATCAGGCATTTGACGATGGTGCGCGGATCTTTGCCGTAATATTTCATCAGGCTCGGTACGTTACCGTGATAGCCAAAAGAGGCCAGACAAAATGGCAGCGTCATCAGCAGATACGGCGTATATGACGCGTGGCTTTCAGCCACGTTAAACAACGTGGCAGGCTGAACGTGCCCCAGCAGGCTGCCGAAGGTCAGGAAGAAAGTAATCACTTTCGCGCCCAACACAATCGCCGTCATACGGCTAACCGCTTTGGTGCTTAACCACACCACAAACGCCACCAGCAGCGCAAAACCAAGCCCTGCCGCTCGCGCCGGAACGTTCAGCGACATCTCAGCAAAGGTATGATGCAGAATTGAGCCGCTCGCCGAGATATAGGCATAAGTCAGGATGTAGAGCACAAAGGCAATAGAAATGCCGTTGACAATGTTCCAGCCTTTCCCCAACAGATCTTTGGTGATGGTGTCGAAACTCGAACCAATGCGGTAGTTAAGGTTGGCTTCGAGGATCATCAGCCCGGAGTGCAGCATACAAAACCAGGTAAAGACCAGCGCCGCCATCGACCAGAAGAACCACGCCCCGGACATGACCACCGGCAGGGAGAACATCCCCGCGCCAATGATGGTGCCGCCGATAATCACCACGCCGCCAAGCAGCGAAGGTGACGTTTGGGTAGTGGTAAGTGTTGCCATGCAGCCCTCTCTCCAGTCATTTATAGTGTGACTATCTCTCAATACGCTGCACTGTACCAGTACATGAGTACAAAGGAAATAAAAAAAGCCCCGATTGTGACGATCGGGGCTGTATATTTTACTTTACGCTAATTACGTGTGGCGCTTACGCATCACCACCGCCGAAACGACGGCGACCGGTAGAGTCATCACGACGCGGACCACGGCTTTCACGACGCTCGCCGCTGAAGCGACGACCATCACCACGACCGCCTTCACGACGTTCGCCGCCGAAACCACGGCCTTCGCCACGGCCGCCTTCACGGCGCTCGCCGCTAAAACGACCGCCGCCGCGACGTTCACCGCCCGCGTGCGGAACCGCATCACCCAGCAACTGCATATTCATCGGCTTGTTCAGAATGCGGGTACGCGTGAAGTGCTGCAACACTTCGCCCGGCATACCTTTCGGCAGCTCGATGGTGGAGTGAGACGCGAACAGCTTAATGTTACCAATGTAACGGCTGCTGATGTCGCCTTCGTTAGCGATAGCGCCCACGATATGACGAACTTCAACACCATCATCGCGGCCCACTTCAATGCGGTATAACTGCATATCGCCAACGTCACGACGTTCACGACGCGGACGTTCTTCACGGTCGCCACGCGGGCCACGGTCATTACGATCGCGCGGACCACGGTCGTCACGGTCACGGAATTCACGCTTAGGACGCATCGGCGCATCCGGCGGCAGAATCAGCGGACGCTCGCCCTGCGCCATTTTCAGCAGTGCGGCGGCCAGCGTTTCGAGATCCAGCTCTTCGCCTTCAGCAGACGGCTGGATTTTCGCCAGCAGCGCACGGTACTGATCCAGATCGCTGCTTTCCAGTTGCTGCTGAACTTTCGCGGCGAATTTTTCCAGACGGCGTTTACCCAGCAGTTCTGCGTTCGGCAGTTCCACTTCCGGAATGGTCAGCTTCATGGTGCGTTCGATGTTGCGCAGCAGACGACGCTCGCGGTTCTCAACGAACAGCAGCGCGCGACCGGCGCGACCCGCACGGCCGGTACGACCGATACGGTGAACGTAGGACTCGGAATCCATCGGGATATCGTAGTTCACCACCAGGCTGATACGTTCAACGTCCAGACCACGGGCCGCGACGTCGGTAGCGATCAGGATGTCCAGACGACCATCTTTCAGGCGTTCCAGAGTCTGCTCACGCAGCGCCTGGTTCATATCGCCATTCAACGCGGCGCTGTTGTAGCCGCTACGTTCCAGAGCTTCTGCTACTTCCAGGGTCGCGTTTTTGGTACGCACGAAGATAATCGCCGCATCAAAGTCTTCCGCTTCCAGGAAACGTACCAGCGCTTCGTTTTTACGCATGCCCCACACCGTCCAGTAGCTCTGGCTGATGTCAGGACGGGTAGTCACGCTGGACTGAATGCGCACTTCCTGCGGCTCTTTCATAAAGCGGCGGGTAATGCGACGAATCGCTTCCGGCATGGTGGCGGAGAACAGAGCGGTCTGATGACCTTCCGGGATCTGCGCCATAATAGTTTCAACGTCTTCGATGAAGCCCATACGCAGCATTTCGTCGGCTTCATCCAGCACCAGACCACTCAGTTTAGAGAGGTCGAGGGTGCCGCGTTTTAAGTGATCAAGCAGACGTCCCGGCGTACCGACAACGATCTGCGGCCCCTGACGCAGGGCGCGTAACTGCACGTCATAACGCTGACCGCCGTACAGGGCAACCACGTTTACGCCGCGCATGTGTTTAGAGAAATCCGTCATGGCTTCGGCAACCTGTACCGCCAGTTCGCGGGTTGGCGCCAGCACCAGAATCTGAGGTGCCTTCAGCTCAGGATCAAGATTGTTGAGCAGCGGTAAAGAGAACGCTGCGGTTTTGCCGCTACCGGTCTGGGCCATGCCCAGCACGTCGCGACCGCCCAGCAGATGCGGAATGCACTCTGCCTGGATTGGAGATGGTTTTTCGTAACCCAGATCGGTAAGGGCTTCAAGGATAGGAGCCTTCAGCCCCAGATCTGCAAAAGTGGTTTCGAATTCAGCCATGTAGTACGTGTGCCTCAAAATTAATGGCGGCCAGTCTACATAACTCATCATGAAATTGATCTGCAATTTTCATTGAAAAGTGTGAACCGGCTCAAAGTAGGTGTATTAACGAACAACAACGCCCTCACCCGCGAAGGTGATGGCAATCAAAAAGATTACGGGCTGATATGTTCGTCAGCTATTGCTGGTCCGATTCTGCCAGGTCATCTTGGTCCTGGCCCAGGAGCGATAATTCCAACAATGCGTATCGGTGCTCAACAAAGTTATGAACGTTGTTGGCCACCGCCAGTTTGAACAGAGCCGTGGCGCTGTCCAAATCCCCCAGACTTAGGTAATACTTACCTAAATAGAAGTTGGTTTCACTGAGATGCTCAGCGAGCGAGGTGTTATCCGTTGCGTCCGCCTTGAGCCTTTCCATCAGCGTTGCTTCGCTAATGTCGCCCAGGTAGAACTCGACAATGTTCCATCCCCATTGCTCTTTATCCGATTTTTCGAAGCGTGCTTTTAACGCTTCTTTCGCCTGCTTCTCATTAAGCTTCTGCTCAACAAGATACAGCCACAGGCTGCGGTAAGGATCATTGGGATCGTCTTGATAAAACGCCAGCAGATCATCTTGCGCTAACTTATCACGGCCGCCGTAATACAATGCGATACCGCGGTTTAAGTGCGCGTAGTTGTAAGTTGGATCAAGCTCTAGTACAGAATCAAACGCTTCATAGGCAGCATCAAAATTGCCTGCCTGCGTTAAATAAATGCCTAAGTAATTGAATACTTCAGGCATATCCGGTCTGATTGCCAGCGCTTGTGAAAAATCATTTCGCGCTAATGCCCTCAAACCAAGACTATCATACAACACTCCGCGCTCATATAAAAGCTGTGCGCGTTCGTCATCGGTTAAAGCCCGACTGGCAAGAATCTGTTCCATACGCGCCAGAATCACTTCCTGCTGTAAAGTCGGTTGCAATGGTACTGCGAGGACTTCACTTTTACGCCAGGCGGAATTACTGCATCCTGCAAGCGTAAGTGCTGTCGCAACGAAACACCAGCGCAAAAAAGGCTTCATTTCCCACTCCCGAAGACAACGATTGAATGAACGTCCTGTTCCCCGGTGGCTCAACAAGGCGTCCAGCCAGGTCTAAAGCCCTCCGCGCTGCGGAGGGCAAAAGGCTACCTTACTCGGCCTGTTCGCTCGCCGGAGCTTCCGGCGCAGCCGCAGGTTGAGACTGCTCGGTTGCTTCTTTAATGCTCAGACGTACACGGCCCTGGCGGTCAACTTCCAGAACCTTAACCGGGACTTCCTGACCCATCTGCAGATAGTCGGTCACTTTCTCTACACGCTTATCCGCGATTTGAGAGATGTGAACCAGACCTTCTTTACCGCCGCCGATGGCAACAAACGCGCCAAAGTCAACGATACGGGTCACTTTACCATTGTAGATACGGCCGACTTCGATCTCCGCGGTAATCTCTTCGATACGACGGATAGCGTATTTCGCTTTTTCACCGTCGGTCGCCGCGATCTTCACAGTACCGTCATCTTCGATTTCGATGGTGGTGCCGGTCTCTTCAGTCAGCGCGCGGATCACAGAACCGCCTTTACCGATCACGTCTTTGATCTTGTCCGTGCTGATCTTGATGGTATGGATACGCGGCGCAAATTCAGAGATATCGCCACGCGGCGCGTTGATCGCCTGTTCCATCACGCCCAGGATGTGCAGACGCGCGCCTTTAGCCTGGTTCAACGCAACCTGCATGATCTCTTTGGTGATACCTTCAATTTTGATATCCATCTGCAGCGCAGAGATACCGTCGCGGGAACCCGCCACTTTGAAGTCCATATCGCCCAGGTGATCTTCATCGCCCAGAATGTCAGACAGTACAACGTAGTTGTCGCCTTCTTTCACCAGACCCATGGCGATACCTGCTACGGCGGCTTTAATTGGCACGCCAGCGTCCATCAGCGCCAGAGAAGCGCCGCACACGGAAGCCATAGAGGAAGAACCGTTGGATTCGGTGATTTCAGACACCACGCGAACGGTGTACGGGAATTTATCCATGTCCGGCATCACTGCCAACACGCCGCGCTTCGCCAGACGACCGTGACCAATTTCACGACGCTTCGGAGAACCGACCATGCCGGTTTCGCCTACGGAGTACGGAGGGAAGTTGTAGTGGAACAGGAAGCTGTCAGTGCGTTCGCCCATCAGTTCATCAAGCACCTGCGCGTCACGGGCAGTACCCAGAGTCGCGGTCACCAGCGCCTGCGTTTCACCACGGGTAAACAGAGCGGAACCGTGAGTACGCGGCAGTACGCCAGTGCGCACGTCCAGACCACGGATCATGTCTTTTTCACGGCCATCAATACGCGGCTCGCCTGCCAGTACGCGGCTACGCACCACGTTTTTCTCGATAGCGTGCAGGATTTCGCCCAGCTCGTTAGCATCCAGAGTTTCATCTTCTGCAATAAGCTGCTCGATGGTTTCGGATTTGATTACGTCAACCTGAGCATAGCGCTCTTGTTTGTCGGTGATGCGGTACGCGTCGCTCAGACGAGATTCAGCAAGCGCAGCAACACGCGCGTTCAACGCGTCGTTGACGGCTTCCGGCTGCCAGTCCCAACGCGGTTTACCGGCTTCTTTCACCAGATCGTTGATCGCCTGGATAACAACCTGCTGCTGCTCGTGACCGAATACTACCGCGCCCAGCATAGTGTCTTCGCTCAGCAGTTCAGCTTCGGATTCCACCATCAGCACAGCTGCTTCGGTACCGGCAACCACCAGGTCCAGCTTGCTTTCTTTCAGCTCGTCCTGGGTCGGGTTCAGCACATACTGGTCATTGATGTAACCTACGCGCGCCGCGCCGATTGGGCCGTTGAACGGAATGCCGGACAGCGACAGCGCAGCGGATGCGCCGATCATGGCAACGATGTCTGGGTTAACCTGCGGGTTAACGGAAACGACGGTCGCGATAACCTGCACTTCGTTAACGAAGCCTTCCGGGAACAGCGGACGAACCGGGCGGTCAATCAGACGCGCGATCAGGGTTTCGCCTTCGCTTGGACGGCCTTCACGACGGAAGAAGCTGCCCGGGATACGACCAGCAGCGTAGGTACGCTCCTGATAGTTAACGGTCAGTGGGAAGAAGTCCTGGCCTGGCTTGGCTTTTTTCTGGCCGACAACGGTAACGAAGACCGCGGTGTCATCCATGCTTACCATAACAGCGGCAGTGGCCTGACGCGCCATCATGCCAGTTTCCAGCGTAACGGTATGCTGACCGTACTGGAATTTACGAACGATCGGATTAAGCAAAATAATATCCTTTCCAATTTTTGACGGCACAATACGCGCCGTCGTTAATACCCGATCTTCTGCGCATCCTCGCGACTAATGACAACCCTAACCCTGATATGGGTAAAGCCTCTCATTAGCCGCGCGAACCTCTGCAACGGAAGATCATTCATAGCAACAATACATTAGTTTCCAGCGAATTGCTGCCATCTGCTGGAAAAAAGGGGCCATGAAGGCCCCCTCTTTCTGAAACTCGAAAGAATTAGCGACGCAGACCCAGACGCTCAATCAGCGCGGTGTAGCGTGCAACATCTTTACGTTTCAGGTAGTCGAGCAGTTTACGACGCTGAGAAACCATACGCAGCAGACCACGACGGCTGTGGTGATCTTTTTTATGCTCTGCAAAGTGACCCTGCAGGTGGTTAATCTGTGCAGTCAACAGAGCAACCTGAACATCGGTAGAACCGGTGTCGTTTGCGTCACGACCGAACTCAGAAACGATTTTAGCTGTAGCTTCAGTACTTAGAGACATTTTAAAACTCCAAAGTATTTAAGAATGAGAGGACGCCGATCTCTAATTCAGCGATCCCAGTGTACGCCGCGTAAACTGTTAAATAATTTACGCGACGTTAAGCGGCGGTATTCTACTCGCAGCGCTCTCTTATCGCAAGACGAAGCGACATTACGCTGGGTACTCTACTACCAGCCGACGAGGCGCGACACGGCCTTCGTCGTCAATTTCGCCCATACCGATAAATTTATCGTCGTCACCTTCCGTCACACGAACCAGTCCCTTCAACGGCGCGCCCGTGGTACGAACCGGGTTGCCATTTTTGAAGTATACCGAAGATGTTAACGGCAGATTAACAACAGGATAGTCCGAAGCTGGACTGTCCATTGGCATCAATAATGGATCGAGCAACTGCGCCGCTGGAACGCCCTGCAGCTCCGCCTGTGCTACCAGCGTCTGCAAATGCTCCAGCGTCACCATACGATCCACCGGATACTTGCTGACCGTCAGACGACGCAGGTACGTTACGTGCGCGCCACAGCCCAGTTTCTCACCTAAATCATCAATAATGGTACGAATATAGGTGCCTTTGGAGCAATGAACTTCCAGCTCCAGCTCGTTACCTTCATGGCGAATAAACAGCAGCTCATAGACGGTAATCGGGCGGGCTTCGCGCGGCACTTCGATACCCTGGCGGGCATATTCGTACAGCTTCTTGCCCTGATACTTCAGCGCCGAATACATCGAGGGAATCTGTTCGATATCCCCACGAAAGGTCTCCAGCGCGCTCGCAAGCTGCTCAGCGCTGAAAGTCACCGGACGCTCCTGCACGATTTGACCATCGGCGTCAGAGGTATCCGTGCGCTGCCCCAGACGGGCAATAACACGATAGCGTTTGTCAGAATCCAGCAGGTACTGCGAAAATTTTGTCGCTTCGCCGAGGCAAATCGGCAACATGCCGGTCGCCAGCGGGTCCAGCGCGCCGGTATGCCCGGCGCGGTTGGCATTGTAGATGCGCTTAACCTTCTGCAGCACGTCATTGCTGGACATACCCTGCGGCTTATCCAGCAGCAGAACGCCGTGAATGTCGCGGCCACGACGACGAGGACGACTCATCAGTCCTCCTTGCTGTCGTCCGGGTTCACACGACGTTCTTCGTCATGTTTCACCACGTTAGTCACCAGGTTGGACATACGCATCCCTTCCACCAGCGAGTTGTCGTAGAAGAAGGTCAGTTCCGGTACGATGCGCAGACGCATCGCTTTACCCAGCAAGCTGCGGATGAAACCAGACGCTTCCTGCAGGGCCTTAATGCCGTTTTTCACAGCCGCTTCGTCCTGATCGTTGAGGAACGTCACGAATACTTTGGCGTATGCCAGATCGCGGGACATTTCAACACCCGATACGGTGGTCATCATACCTACACGTGGATCTTTGATTTCGCGTTGCAGGATGAGCGCGATCTCTTTCTGCATCTCTTGCGCTACGCGCTGAGGGCGACCAAATTCTTTCGCCATAATAAATTCTCCAGAATAAAGACAAAAAAGGGGCCATAAGCCCCTTTTTAAATTTCTTGCCGGGTGGCGCTTCGCTTACCCGGCCTACACCTAATCATCTTCTAAGGATTTTGGATTGCAACAAGGCGGCAAGCTCGTAAATCCCCGGGAGCATAGATAACTATGTGACCGGGGTGAGCGAGCGCAGCCAACGCCGTTGCGGCCCAAAAGACGACGAAGATTAAGCGATAGTACGTTGGATCTCGATAATCTCGAATACTTCGATCATATCGCCAACGCGAACGTCGTTGTAGTTCTTCACGCCGATACCACATTCCATGCCGTTACGGACTTCGTTAACGTCATCTTTGAAGCGGCGCAGGGATTCCAGCTCGCCTTCATAGATAACCACGTTGTCGCGCAGTACGCGGATTGGGTTATGGCGTTTAATCGTACCTTCGGTAACCATACAGCCCGCGATCGCGCCGAATTTCGGCGATTTGAACACATCGCGCACTTCAGCCAGACCGATGATCTGCTGTTTCAGTTCCGGAGACAGCATACCGCTCATCGCCGCTTTCACTTCGTCGATCAGGTTATAGATGACGGAGTAGTAACGCAGATCCAGGCTTTCAGATTCGATCACTTTACGCGCAGAGGCATCGGCACGAACGTTGAAGCCCACCAGAATGGCGTTGGATGCCGCAGCCAGGGTCGCGTCGGTTTCGGTGATACCACCTACGCCAGAACCGATGATCTTCACTTTCACTTCGTCGGTAGACAGTTTCAGCAAGGAGTCGGAGATCGCTTCCACAGAACCCTGTACGTCGGCCTTCAGCACGATATTCACTTCGTGAACTTCGCCTTCGGTCATGTTGGCGAACATGTTCTCGAGTTTAGATTTCTGCTGACGCGCCAGTTTAACTTCACGGAATTTACCCTGACGATACAGAGCCACTTCACGTGCTTTCTTCTCGTCGCGAACGACGGTCACTTCGTCACCCGCAGCCGGAACGCCGGACAGGCCGAGGATTTCCACCGGAATGGACGGACCCGCTTCCAGCACTTCCTGACCCAGTTCGTTACGCATCGCACGCACGCGGCCGTATTCGAAGCCACACAGCACGATATCGCCCTTATGCAGCGTACCTTCACGAACCAGCACGGTAGCCACCGGACCACGACCTTTATCCAGGAAGGATTCGATCACCGCGCCGCTCGCCATACCTTTGCGTACCGCTTTCAGTTCCAGAACTTCGGCCTGCAGCAGGATAGCGTCCAGCAGTTCGTCAATACCGGTACCTGCTTTCGCAGACACGTGAACGAACTGGCTCTCGCCGCCCCACTCTTCCGGCAGAATGCCGTACTGGGACAGTTCGTTCTTAACGCGATCCGGATCGGCTTCCGGCTTATCGATTTTGTTCACCGCAACCACGACCGGCACACCTGCCGCTTTCGCGTGCTGGATAGCTTCGATAGTCTGCGGCATCACGCCATCGTCTGCCGCTACCACCAGAACCACGATATCCGTTGCCTGCGCACCACGAGCACGCATCGAGGTAAACGCGGCGTGACCCGGGGTGTCCAGGAAGGTGATCATCCCGTTGTCAGTTTCAACGTGGTACGCACCGATGTGCTGGGTAATGCCGCCCGCTTCTCCAGAGGCCACTTTCGTGGAACGAATGTAGTCCAGCAGAGAGGTTTTACCGTGGTCAACGTGGCCCATGATGGTCACAACCGGTGCGCGCGGTTCAGCCGCAGCGCCGGTATCACGGTCGCTCATTACCGCTTCTTCCAGTTCGTTTTCACGACGCAGGATAACTTTGTGGCCCATCTCTTCGGCAACCAGCTGTGCGGTTTCCTGGTCGATGACCTGGTTGATGGTGGCCATGGCGCCCAGCTTCATCATCGCTTTGATGACCTGAGAGCCTTTCACCGCCATCTTGTTCGCCAGATCGCCAACGGTGATGGTTTCACCGATCACCACGTCACGGTTAACGGCCTGAGCGGGCTTCTGGAAGCCTTGCTGTAAAGAAGACCCTTTACGCTTGCCGCCTTTACCGCCGCGAACCGCAGCACGCGCTTCTTCGCGATCGGCTTTGGATTCGGCATGTTTGCCTTTTTTCGCCGGACGCGCCGCTTTTGCATTACGGCCACGACCACGACCGCCTTCAACTTCACGATCGTTTTCGTCTTCGGCCTGGCGCGCGTGCTGAGAAGTGGTGACATGATAGTCACTGGTGTCTTCTACTGGCTCAGGCGTTGCGGTCCATTTGTTTTCTTCCGCCATGCGGCGAGCTTCTTCTGCTACACGACGCGCTTCTTCTTCGAGTTTGCGACGTGCTTCTTCTTCCGCTTTACGCTTCAGCTCTGCAGCTTCATTCTCACGGCGGGCTTTTTCGGCCTGGGCGGTTTTGGTCATATCGTCAGTCTGTTGATTGCTCACTTTGTCTTTTTCCGCAGCTTCACGTTTCGCTTTTTCAGCGGCTTCACGCTTAGCTTGTTCTGCGGCCTCGCGTTCAGCTTTTTGTTGCGCCTCGCGTTTGGCCTGTTCTTCTGCCTCACGACGGGCTTGCTCTTCCGCTTCACGCTGCGCCTGCTCTTCCGCGGCCAGGCGTTCAGCCTCTTGCGGATCGCGTTTCACAAAGGTGCGCTTCTTGCGGACTTCGATTTGTACCGATTTACTTTTTCCACCGGTACCTGGAATGTTCAGGGTGCTGCGCGTCTTACGCTGCAGCGTCAGTTTATCGGGACCAGAAACCGCTTCGCGGTTCAGGTGCGCCAGTAAAGTCTGTTTTTCTTGTGCGGACACAGAGTCGTCAGCAGATTTCCGGATACCTGCATCAGCAAACTGCTGTACCAGGCGATCCACGGAAACCTGTCTCTCTGCGGCCAGCGCTTTTAGGGTTACATCTGTCATGCTGTTCCTTCCTGCTACAGTTTATTACGCTTCGTCGCCGAACCAGCAAATATTACGGGCAGCCATAATCAGCTCACCGGCTTTTTCGTCGGTCAACCCTTCGATATCAGCCAGATCATCAATGCCCTGGTCGGCGAGATCTTCCAGCGTACAAACACCACGAGCCGCCAGTTTGAAAGCCATATCGCGATCTAATCCTTCCAGATTCAGCAGATCGTCAGCCGGTTTGTTATCACCGAGGCTTGCTTCCTGGTCCTGCGCCAGAGTGGCCAGTGCGTTTTTAGCACGCTCGCGCAGTGCTTCAACGGTCGGCTCATCAAGGCCGTCAATTTCCAGCAGTTCTTTCATTGGCACATAGGCCAGTTCTTCGAGCGTGGAGAAACCTTCTTCTACCAGAACGGTCGCGAACTCTTCATCAATATCAAGATATTTAGTAAAGATCTCGATAGCGGCATGTGCTTCAGCCTGATGTTTAGCCTGCAAGTCATCAACGGTCATTACGTTGAGTTCCCAGCCGCTCAATTGCGAAGCCAGGCGGACGTTCTGACCATTACGTCCGATCGCCTGCGCCAGATTACCGGCTTCAACGGCGATATCCATGGTATGTTTATCTTCGTCCACCACGATAGATGCGACGTCTGCCGGCGCCATCGCATTAATGACGAACTGCGCCGGGTTATCATCCCACAGCACGATATCGATACGCTCACCGCCCAGTTCGGTAGAGACCGCCTGAACGCGCGCGCCGCGCATCCCCACGCAAGCGCCGACCGGATCGATACGTTTATCGTTGGTTTTCACTGCGATTTTCGCACGAGAACCCGGATCGCGAGCCGCCGCTTTAATTTCAATCACTTCTTCGCCGATTTCCGGCACTTCGATGCGGAACAGTTCGATCAGCATTTCCGGCTTAGAACGGGTGACGAACAGCTGTGCGCCACGCGCTTCCGGGCGAACAGCATACAGCACGCCGCGAATACGGTCGCCAGGGCGGAAGTTTTCGCGCGGCAGCATATCTTCACGCAGAATCACCGCTTCAGCGCTACCGGCCATCCCTTCGGATTTAATTTCCAGAGAGATATTGTCGCGGTTCACTTTCTTCACCACGCCAGTGACGATTTCGCCTTCCTGGTCGCGGAACTGATCGACAACCATCGCCCGTTCGGCTTCACGCACTTTCTGAACGATAACCTGTTTCGCAGTCTGCGTGGTGATACGGTCAAAGGTGACAGATTCAATCTGATCTTCAACATAGTCGCCGACATTCAGGCTTTCGTCTTCAAAGCGCGCCGCTTCCAGCGTAATTTCCTTCGTCGGCATGGTCACTTCT
Organism: Salmonella sp. 741265055_HSA; assembly: GCF_046569525.1. Taxonomy (NCBI): domain Bacteria; kingdom Pseudomonadati; phylum Pseudomonadota; class Gammaproteobacteria; order Enterobacterales; family Enterobacteriaceae; genus Salmonella; species Salmonella sp. 741265055_HSA. The sequence continues at coordinate 74,410 of NZ_JBKFSQ010000003.1, forward strand.
TCAACGATCAACCAACGGCGGAAAGTATCAAAATCACCGCTTTTACGATCGATTTCTACACGAACATCGATCTCCTGCTCATATTTTTTCTTTGTTGCTGTCGCCAGCGCACTTTCCAGCGCTTCAAAAATTTTTTCGCGTGGCAGCGCTTTTTCGTTGGAAACGGCTTCAACAACAGCCAAAATTTCTTTGTTCATCGCGGGCTTTTCACCTCATCCAGACTGTTAAAAGTGGGGAACCAGGTTCGCCTTCTGGATATTACTCAGCGCGAACACTTCATCTTTGCCTTCGACTGTGACGGTAATCATTTCACCGTCCACCGCTTTGATAATGCCCTGCCACTTGCGACGGTTCTGTACCGCCATGCGAAGAACCAGCGCGACTTCTTCACCCTGGAAACGCGCATAATGATCGGCAGTGAACATAGGACGGTCGAGACCCGGTGACGAGACTTCAAGGTTGTAAGCCACGGAGATAGGATCTTCAACGTCCAGCACCGCGCTTACCTGGTGGCTCACATCAGCACAATCATCAACATTGATGCCATCTTCACTATCAATATAGATGCGCAGTGTGGATGTGCGACCGCGAATAAATTCGATGCCGACCAGCTCGTAGCCTAAGGCTTCAACTGGCGCTGTAATCATCTCTGTTAATTTTTGCTCTAATGTGGACAAGCCCACCCCCAAGACATAAAAAAAGGGCCTAAAGCCCAGTTATTCTGTAGTCAGATAACAAAAAACCCCGATAAATCGGGGCTTTAGATAACTGAACCCTATAACCGCAACGGCGGTCTGGTGTACCTTCCGAAAGAATTTTTTTCAAATCCAGCTACGAAGGACATAATCTTCACAGTATATTTGAAAAAGAACTCTAAGGGAAAGTGGTTGCGGGGGCCGGATTTGAACCGACGACCTTCGGGTTATGAGCCCGACGAGCTACCAGGCTGCTCCACCCCGCGCCTGAAACGTGGCAAATTTTACTCGTTTTGGGCAAAATTTGCAAATACTGCTGGGATTTGGTACCGAGGACGGGACGTAAAATCTGCGCACAGTATAGTGACCAGGCATGAGTTATGTCAACCCTATTCCCAATATGCAGATGAATGAATATCACTCTTCGTTATACTCATCCCATCTCTCCGGCTTAGACACGCATTTCACAACGTTATTTCAGTAAACCTTCACTAAACGCTTCCTGTCTCTGCTAAAAGATGATTAAATGAAAACTCATTTATTTTGCATAAAAATGCACTAAAGCAGAAACCGATCTCATTATCAGTCAATCAAGCAGGGTTCTATTCTATGACGACGATTCTTAAGCATCTTCCAGCAGGTCAACGTATTGGTATCGCTTTTTCCGGCGGTCTGGACACCAGCGCCGCGCTGCTGTGGATGCGACAAAAAGGAGCTGTCCCATATGCCTATACTGCGAATCTGGGACAACCGGATGAGGATGACTATGACGCCATTCCTCGTCGCGCAATGGAGTATGGCGCAGAGAATGCTCGCCTGATTGATTGCCGCAAGCAGTTGGTTGCAGAAGGGATCGCAGCGATTCAGTGCGGCGCTTTCCATAATACGACTGGCGGACTGACCTATTTCAATACCACGCCGCTGGGCCGTGCCGTGACCGGCACGATGCTGGTCGCCGCGATGAAAGAAGACGGCGTGAATATCTGGGGCGACGGCAGCACCTATAAAGGCAACGATATTGAACGTTTCTATCGTTACGGCTTGCTGACGAATGCTGAATTACAGATTTACAAACCGTGGCTGGATACCCACTTTATCGATGAGCTGGGTGGTCGCCATGAGATGTCTGAATTTATGATTGCCTGCGGCTTCGACTACAAAATGTCCGTTGAAAAAGCCTACTCCACCGATTCCAACATGCTCGGCGCCACGCATGAAGCGAAAGATCTGGAGTTTCTTAACTCCAGCGTCAAAATCGTTAACCCGATTATGGGCGTGAAGTTCTGGGACGAAAGCGTGAAGATCCCGGCAGAAGAAGTCACCATCCGTTTTGAACAGGGTCACCCTGTTGCTCTGAATGGCAAAACCTTCAGCAATGATGTTGAGATGATGCTGGAAGCGAATCGCATCGGTGGCCGCCACGGCCTGGGCATGAGCGACCAAATTGAAAACCGCATCATTGAAGCAAAAAGCCGCGGTATTTATGAAGCCCCCGGAATGGCGCTGCTGCACATCGCTTACGAGCGTCTGTTGACCGGTATTCACAACGAAGACACCATTGAACAGTATCATTCTCATGGTCGTCAGTTGGGTAAACTGCTGTATCAGGGCCGCTGGTTCGACTCGCAGGCGCTGATGCTGCGTGACGGCCTGCAACGTTGGGTCGCCAGCCAGATTACCGGTGAAGTGACGTTGGAGCTGCGTCGCGGCAACGACTACTCAATTCTGAACACCGTATCCGACAATCTGACCTATAAGCCAGAACGTTTAACCATGGAAAAAGGCGATTCCGTATTCTCGCCAGACGATCGTATCGGTCAGTTGACGATGCGTAACCTGGACATCACCGATACGCGTGAAAAACTGTATGGCTATGCGCAGTCTGGCCTGCTGGCGACATCGTCCGCCACCGGTTTACCGCAGGTCGGTAGTCTGGAAAACAATGCAAAGTAACCGAATGATATTTCTCACAGGTCGCGCAAGCGGCCTTTTTTATGAGGGATAATGACTGTAGGCCGAACAAGGCGTTTACGCCGCCATCCGGCATTGATTGCCTGATGGCGCTACGCTTATCAGGCCTACATGCCACATCATTTGACGGGTCACAGACGAAAAAAAAGACGCTTTTCAGCGTCTTTCTTTCGGAATATTGGTACCGAGGACGGGACTTGAACCCGTAAGCCCTATTGGGCACTACCACCTCAAGGTAGCGTGTCTACCAATTCCACCACCTCGGCACGGATACTGCTATTAGCGCGGGATATCGCTGGCCGGCTGGGCCGGCGCGGCAGGTTGAGTCTGCTCGGTCTTCGCCGGCGCGCTCAGATTTTCCCACTCGCTCCCTTTATTGGTTTTGTTGCTATTGATATTACCCAACACCAGACTGATGATGAAGAACAGCGTCGCCAATACCGCCGTCATTCGGGTCATGAAGTTACCAGAACCACTTGAACCAAATAGCGTAGCGGAAGCGCCTGCTCCGAAGGAGGCTCCCATATCAGCGCCTTTACCTTGCTGCAGCATGATCAGACCTACAAGGCCAATTGCCACAATAAGGAAAACAACTAAAAGAGCTTCGTACATAATCAACCTGTTCCTTGCGGAGTTGCCGCGTACCAATGCTTCTACCAATAAAGCGGGATTTTTACTGTTTCCCACTGAAGCGGGTGTGAATACTAACCAAAGCGAATGACCTTCGCAAGGGCAATTTAAGCGCATTGTATCAACTGCGGAAAAAAACAGCAAAAGCGTTGTTTTTTAGGTGCAGCAAGGCGGCAACCGCCGCCTTTTTAGTCACTTAAACGCTTAAACGGCTTTTACCGCATCCGCGATACGATGAGCGAATGCCGTAACCTGCGCTTCATCCTCGCCTTCCACCATCACGCGAATCAGCGGTTCGGTACCGGATTTACGTAGCAGTACCCGCCCACGATTGCCGAGTGTGGCTTCTACGTCCGCCGTTACCGCTTTCACCGCTTCATTTTCCAGCGGATCGCCGCTACCAGCGGTGTAACGCACGTTAACCAGAATCTGCGGGAACATTTTCATACCGCTGCACAGATCGTGCAGACTCATATGATTACGCACCATCGCCGCCAGAACTTGTAGCCCCGCTACAATACCGTCGCCAGTGGTCGTTTTATCCAGCAGAATAACGTGACCAGAGTTTTCCGCGCCGATGCGCCAGCCTTTTTCCTGCAATTTTTCCAGCACGTAGCGGTCGCCCACTTTCGCCCGGGCAAACGGAATGCCAAGCTGCTTGAGCGCCAGCTCCAGCCCCATATTGCTCATCAGCGTCCCCACCGCGCCGCCGCGCAGTTGCCCCTGGCGCAACCCTTCGCGCGCGATGATATACATGATCTGATCGCCATCGACTTTTGCGCCTTCATGGTCAACCATGATGACCCGGTCGCCGTCGCCGTCAAGCGCAATGCCGAGGTCCGCCTTCTCCGCCAACACGCGCGCCTGCAACGCGCGCACGTCGGTCGCGCCCACTTCTTCGTTAATGTTGACGCCGTTTGGCTCACAGCCGATGGCGATAACGGTCGCGCCCAGCTCGCGCAGCACATTCGGCGCGATATGGTAGGTAGCGCCGTTGGCGCAATCCACAACCACTTTCAGGCCATTGAGGCTCAGTTCGTTCGGGAAGGTGCCTTTACAGAACTCAATATAGCGTCCGGCGGCGTCGACGATGCGGCTGGCTTTCCCCAGCTCGGCGGAGTCTACGCAGGTGATCTCTTTTTCCATTTCGGCTTCGATGGCTTCTTCCACATCGTCAGGCAGTTTCGTACCGTCGATAGAGAAGAATTTAATGCCGTTATCATAGAATGGGTTATGCGAAGCCGAGATAACGATACCCGCCTCCGCGCGGAAAGTCCGCGTCAGATAGGCGACGGCTGGCGTTGGCATAGGTCCGGTAAACGAGGCCGACAGCCCCGCAGCGGCAAGGCCCGCCTCCAGCGCGGATTCCAGCATATAGCCAGAAATACGCGTATCTTTACCGATAATGATTTTACGCGAACCATGACGCGCCAGCACTTTTCCGGCAGCCCAACCCAGTTTAAGCACAAAATCAGGTGTAATAGGGGCATCGCCTACACGTCCGCGAATCCCATCGGTACCGAAATATTTACGATTACTCATAGCGTTTGTTTCCCTTTGCAGACAGAGTGGCTTCCACCACCCGCATCGCCTCTACGGTTTCTTTGACGTCATGGACGCGAATGATCTGCGCGCCCTGCATCGCGGCAATTACTGCGCACGCAAGGCTGCCGTTCAGACGGTCTGATGGCCCCACGTTAAGTAGCTGACCAACCATCGTTTTACGCGACATGCCCACCAGCAGCGGCAGGTTAAAATGATGAAACTCACCCAGTCGCGCCAGTAAGGTATAGTTGTGAGAGAGATTTTTACCGAAACCGAATCCGGGGTCGAGCAACAATTTCTCTTTTGCGATGCCGGCCTTCTCACAACGTGCTATTTGCTCAATAAAGTAGCGATTCACCTCGGCAAAGACATCGTCATATTTCGGCGCCTCCTGCATGGTTTTGGGGTTGCCCTGCATGTGCATAAGACTGACCGGCAAGCCGGTTTCCGCTGCCGCTTCCAACGCGCCGGGCTCGGAGAGCGAACGGACATCATTGATAATATGCGCGCCCGCCCTTGCCGCTTCACGGATCACCTCGGGTTTAGAGGTATCCACAGAAATCCACACTTCAAAACGTTGCGCGATTGCTTCCAGTACCGGAATAACGCGATCCAGCTCTTCTTCCACGCTCACTTCCGCCGCGCCTGGTCGCGTTGATTCCCCCCCCACATCAATAATTGTCGCCCCGGCATTCACCATTAAATTCGCATGTTTCACCGCCTCAATCAGCGTGTTATGCGCACCGCCGTCGGAGAACGAATCCGGCGTTACGTTCAGGATCCCCATAACATGCGGATGAGTGAGATCGAGCGTGGCGCCCTGAGCGAAGAGTTTCATGGTCAAAATCCCTGTTTTATTTGTGGTGAGTTAAAAAAAGAAAAACCCCGGGGCAAGCCCCAGGGTTTCGGTGAGCGCTAAACATAATGTTGTACAACAAACGCTTATTTGTCGCCCAGCTGCTCTGACATCGTGTTGCCCGGGTTCGGCGTGCGTGGTTCATCAACCGGACGCGGCGCCTGAGGCGTACCATTGCTGTCAGAGTTATTGGTGCCGTTTGGATCTTCCCAGCCCGCAGGCGGACGCACTTCACGACGCGCCATCAGGTCATCAATCTGCGGCGCATCGATGGTTTCATATTTCATCAGCGCATCTTTCATCGCGTGCAGAATATCCATATTGTCAGTCAGGATCTGACGAGCGCGATTGTAGTTACGTTCAATCAGCGCTTTCACTTCCTGGTCGATGATACGCGCAGTTTCATCAGACATATGTTTCGCTTTTGCGACGCTACGGCCGAGGAACACTTCGCCCTCTTCTTCCGCATACAGCAGCGGACCAAGTTTGTCGGAGAAGCCCCACTGAGTCACCATGTTACGCGCCAGGTTAGTCGCGACTTTAATGTCGTTCGACGCACCGGTAGAAACATGCTCAACGCCGTAGATAATCTCTTCCGCCAGACGGCCGCCGTACAGCGTGCTGATTTGGCTTTCCAGCTTCTGACGGCTGGCGCTGATCGCGTCACCTTCAGGCAGGAAGAAGGTCACACCCAGCGCGCGACCACGTGGGATAATCGTCACTTTGTGCACCGGATCGTGTTCCGGCACCAGGCGACCGATAATCGCGTGGCCCGCTTCGTGGTACGCGGTCGACTCTTTCTGCGCTTCTGTCATCACCATGGAGCGACGTTCCGCACCCATCATGATTTTGTCTTTCGCTTTTTCGAACTCAACCATCGACACTACGCGTTTGTTGCCGCGTGCGGCAAACAGCGCCGCTTCGTTGACCAGGTTCGCCAGGTCCGCACCGGAGAAACCCGGCGTACCGCGCGCAATGATCGCCGCATCAATGTCCGTCGCTAACGGTACGCGACGCATATGCACCTTCAGAATCTGCTCACGACCGCGAACATCCGGCAGGCCTACCACAACCTGACGGTCAAAACGGCCTGGACGCAGCAACGCCGGGTCCAGAACGTCCGGACGGTTAGTTGCGGCGATAACGATGATACCTTCGTTACCTTCGAAGCCGTCCATCTCAACCAGCATCTGGTTCAACGTCTGCTCACGTTCATCGTGACCACCGCCCAGACCAGCGCCACGCTGGCGACCTACGGCGTCGATTTCATCGATGAAGATAATGCACGGCGCCGCTTTCTTGGCCTGTTCGAACATGTCACGCACACGAGACGCGCCGACACCCACGAACATTTCCACAAAGTCAGAACCGGAAATCGTAAAGAATGGCACCTTCGCTTCACCCGCAATGGCTTTTGCCAGCAGGGTTTTACCGGTACCCGGCGGGCCGACCATCAGGACGCCTTTCGGAATTTTACCGCCCAGCTTCTGGAAACGGCTCGGTTCACGCAGGTATTCAACCAGTTCCGCCACTTCTTCTTTCGCTTCGTCACAACCCGCGACGTCAGCAAACGTGGTTTTGATCTGATCTTCCGTCAGCATACGCGCCTTGCTCTTACCGAACGACATGGCGCCTTTGCCACCGCCGCCCTGCATCTGACGCATAAAGAAGATCCAGACGCCGATCAGCAACAGCATCGGGAACCAGGAAATGAAGATAGAAGCCAGCAGGCTTGGCTCTTCAGGTGGTTCGCCAACAACCTTGACGTTTTTAGTCAGCAGGTTATCAAGCAGCTTCGGATCATTAATCGGAATGTAAGTCGTGTAACGGTTACTATCTTTCTTGGTAACGTTGATCTCACGTCCGTTGATACGCGCTTCGCGAACCTGGTCCTGATTGACCTCTTGCAGGAAGGTAGAGTAATCCACCTTACGGCCATTAGACTCGCTGGGCCCAAAGCTCTGGAATACTGACATCAGCACAACGGCAATGACCAGCCAGAGTATTAGGTTTTTCGCCATGTCACTCAAGGGATTAACCTCTTATTACAACTGTGTTAAAAACAGCGTCAGGATACTCTATATCCAGTTTCTTTCAAACCTTACGTCTGAAATCTGCCGGTTATCACTTTCGCCCGGTCGCTACAATGTACACTTCACGCGAACGCGCACGCGAAGAGTCCGGCTTACGAACTTTAACCTTCGTAAACAGGGAGCGAATTTCCCTTAGATACTCATCGAAACCTTCGCCCTGGAACACCTTCACTACAAAACTTCCGCCTGGCGCCAGCACATCGCGGCACATCTCTAACGCCAGCTCCACCAGATACATGGCGCGGGGGATATCCACCGCCGGTGTTCCGCTCATGTTTGGTGCCATATCAGACATGACAACTTGTACTTTACTGTCACCCACGCGTTCCAGTAACGCTTTCATGACAAGTTCATCACGAAAATCGCCCTGAAGAAAGTCCACACCAACGATAGGATCCATAGGTAAAAGATCACAAGCGATGATGCGGCCTTTGCCGCCAATCTGCGTGACCACATACTGTGACCAGCCTCCTGGCGCAGCGCCGAGATCGACTACCGTCATTCCCGGCTTAAAAAGTTTGTCACTTTGCTGTATTTCATCAAGTTTAAACCAGGCACGGGAGCGTAGCCCCTTTTTCTGCGCCTGTTGAACATATTTATCGCTAAAGTGTTCCTGAAGCCAGCGGCTTGAGCTGGCAGAACGCTTTTTACCTGTCATTTAACTTTCCCGTCGGGGCAGTTCATCGTAGCCAATGGCGTAAATTTCTACACGCCTATTTGGCGATATAAGGGAGATGGCGGTAGAATGACCCGTTTTCAATCCCAACGTAAGCAAAAATATACGATGAATCTGAGTACTAAACAAAAACAGCACCTAAAAGGTCTGGCACATCCGCTCAAGCCTGTTGTTATGCTTGGCAATAATGGTTTGACCGAAGGGGTACTGGCCGAGATTGAACAAGCGTTAGAGCACCATGAACTTATCAAGGTGAAAATCGCCTCGGAAGATCGCGAAACAAAAACCTTGATCGTGGACGCTATCGTGCGCGAAACCGGCGCCTGTAACGTACAGGTCATCGGTAAAACGCTGGTGCTGTATCGCCCAACTAAAGAGCGTAAAATCTCGCTGCCGCGTTAAGGATATCCTAAAGTCGAACACAAAATCTGTGTAAAACGAGGGGTTTTCCACGAGCAGAAGAGCAAAATGCCACGCTCTCTCCGTTGATAAAAGGCCGCTATGCGGCCTTTTTCCTTTCTTTACAATACACCAACAATTTGCGTATTGAGTACTACTTAAAGGTATTCCACTTTAAGCACTTCGTATTCCACATCGCCGCCAGGCGTTTTGATCACCACGACGTCATCCTGCTCTTTGCCGATCAGGCCGCGAGCGATTGGCGAGTTTACCGAAATGAGATTTTGCTTAAAATCCGCCTCATCATCGCCAACAATACGGTAGGTCTGCTCTTCGTCGGTGTCCAGGTTCAGCACCGTGACGGTAGCGCCGAAAATCACGCGACCATTGTTCGGCATTTTAGTGACATCAATCACCTGCGCATTCGACAGTTTTGCTTCGATATCTTTAATGCGCCCTTCGCAGAAACCCTGCTGTTCGCGTGCAGCATGATACTCCGCGTTTTCTTTTAAATCGCCATGTTCGCGCGCTTCGGCGATAGCGGCGATGATTTCAGGACGGCGCACAGATTTCAGAAAATCCAGCTCTTCGCGCAGTTTTTCGGCTCCGCGTAAGGTCATCGGAATAGCTTGCATTTGTTATACCTCTTGAACATTCCTGTAGGGGGCAATGAACTCTACCCCGGCTGCTAAGCCAGCCCCGGCATATGCCATACCAGGGTCAGAAGCAAAAAAACACCAACCCGGGCGCGCAGTCCCAGGTCAGCTACAATTTCCTCTTTGATAACCATTTTACCCTGGAGTTCCCTATGGGTCATCGTTTACTTTTTAGGGCGTTGCGCCGTAGTATGACGGCTTGTTTCCAGGGTGTTAGCGCGAGATTATGCGATTTTCCAGATTTATCATCGGATTGACCACCAGTATAGCGTTCAGCGTTCAGGCCGCGAATATTGACGAATACATCAAACAGCTTCCGGCCGGCGCCAACCTCGCGCTGATGGTGCAAAAGATTGGCGCGCCCGCGCCGGCTATTGATTATCATAGTCAGCAGATGGCGCTTCCCGCCAGTACCCAAAAGGTGATTACCGCGCTGGCGGCGCTGATTCAACTCGGCCCGGATTTCCGTTTTACGACCACGCTGGAGACTAAAGGCAACGTCGATAACGGCATCCTGAAAGGTGACGTAATTGCGCGCTTCGGTGGCGATCCAACGCTAAGACGTCAGGATATTCGCAATATGGTCGCGACGCTGAAAAAGTCCGGCGTCACGCAAATCGACGGCAATGTGCTTATCGACACGTCGATTTTCGCCAGCCACGATAAAGCGCCAGGCTGGCCGTGGAACGACCTGACGCAGTGTTTCAGCGCGCCTCCCGCCGCCGCCATTGTTGACCGCAACTGTTTTTCTGTGTCGCTTTATAGCGCGCAAAAACCAAACGATTTAGCCTTTATTCGCGTGGCCTCTTATTATCCGGTAACGATGTTCAGCCAGGTACGGACTCTGCCGCGCGGTTCGGCAGACGCGCAGTATTGCGAGCTGGATGTTGTGCCTGGCGATTTGAACCGTTATACGCTTACCGGCTGTTTACCACAGCGCGCCGACCCGCTGCCGCTGGCCTTTGCTATTCAGGACGGTGCCAGCTACGCGGGCGCGATCCTCAAGCAGGAACTGAAAGAGGCCGGGATAACTTACCGCGGCACGCTGCTGCGCCAGACGCAGGTTAACGAGCCCGGAACGATCGTCGCCAGTAAACAGTCGGCGCCACTGCACGATCTGCTTAAGATTATGCTGAAAAAGTCAGACAACATGATCGCCGATACTGTTTTTCGGATGATTGGTCATGTCAGGTTTAACGTGCCTGGCACCTGGCGGGCGGGATCGGATGCCGTTCGCCAGATCCTGCGCCAACAGGCGGGAATTGATATCGGCAATACCATTATTGCCGACGGTTCCGGTCTTTCTCGCCATAATCTGATCGCTCCCGCTACGATGATGCAGGTGCTGCAATATATCGCCCAACACGATAACGAGCTGAACTTTATCTCTATGCTGCCGCTGGCGGGCTATGATGGTTCATTGCAATACCGCGCCGGGCTACATCAGGCGGGCGTAGACGGTAAGGTTTCGGCGAAAACCGGGTCACTGCAGGGCGTGTATAATCTGGCGGGCTTTATTACCACCGCAAGCGGGCAACGGATGGCATTTGTACAGTATTTGTCCGGCTACGCGGTTCCACCTGCTGACCAGCGTAATCGCCGAATCCCGCTGGTACGCTTCGAGAGTCGGTTATACAAGGATATTTATCAGAATAACTGAGTGCATTATTGCCGGATGGCGGCGCTAACGCGTTTTATCCGGCCTACAACGAACATAATAAAACGGGCCGCAAATGCGGCCCGTTGGCTTTTGTAGGCCGGATAAGCGTAAGCGCCATCCGACTACGAGATTAACGTTTGTAGATGAACTCGACGCCTTCTTCGTCGTCTTCATCCCAGTCGTCATCCCAGTCATCGTCTACGTCTTCTTCCACTTCAGCCAACTGCTGGCGATGATAATCGTCCCACATGAACTCGACTTTTTCCGGCTGTTTTGCTTCTTCAGCCTGCGCGATCGGATTCTCGATGATAAAGGTCATCACATCCCAGCAGAGATCTTTCACCCCTAGCTGACTGGCGGCGGAAATCAGATAGTATTTCCCTTCCCAGCCCAACGCTTCGGCGATCGCTTTCGCTTTCTCTTCCGCTTCGGTTTTATCCATCAGATCGATCTTGTTGAACACTAACCAGCGCGGTTTAGCCGCCAGATCCTGGCTGTATTTTTCCAGTTCGCCAATAATGATACGGGCGTTTTCCACCGGATCGGAACCGTCGATCGGATCGATATCAATGAGGTGCAGCAGTACGCGGCAACGTTCGAGGTGCTTCAGGAAGCGAATCCCCAGGCCCGCGCCTTCCGCCGCGCCTTCGATCAACCCCGGAATGTCGGCCACCACAAAACTCTTTTCGCTGTCCATACGTACCACGCCCAGGCTCGGCACCAGCGTGGTAAACGGATAGTCCGCGACTTTCGGTTTTGCTGCCGATACCGCGCGAATGAACGTTGATTTACCGGCGTTTGGCATCCCCAGCATCCCGACATCCGCCAGCAGCATCAGTTCCAGCAGCAGGTCGCGCTTATCGCCCGGCGTACCATTGGTTTTCTGGCGCGGCGTACGGTTAACCGAGGATTTAAAACGGGTATTGCCTAACCCATGCCAGCCGCCCTTCGCGACCAACAGACGCTGACCGTGTTTGGTCATGTCGCCCATCGTTTCACCGGTTCCCTGGTCGATAACGCGCGTACCGACCGGCACTTTAATGGTCACGTCTTTACCGCGTTTACCGGTACAGTCGCGGCTCGCGCCATTCTGACCACGTTCAGCGCGGAACGATTTTTCAAAGCGGTAATCGATCAGAGTATTCAGGTTTTCATCGGCTTCCATCCAGACGTCGCCGCCGTCGCCGCCATCACCGCCGTCCGGGCCGCCTTTCGGGATATATTTTTCGCGGCGGAAGCTCACACAGCCATTACCGCCATCGCCTGCAACGACCAGAATCGATGCTTCATCAACAAACTTCATTTTATTCTCCGTAAATCATTCGCCTGAGCGGGGTTGCGAAACCACCGTTTCATGCTTGCGTAAACCGCCCCAAATACGATGACCAATGGCGGAATACATCGCGCCCGCAACCACGACAAACGCACCGAGATAACCTAAAAGGTTTAACATCGGTCTGGCGAAGAAATCGGGCCAGGCCATAGATAAAAGATCTGAAAACAGCAGGGTAAATAGCGGTGTAAGCGTGATTATCGCGCTCACCTGCGCCGCCTGCCAACGCGCCATCGCTTCCGCCAGGGCGCCATATCCTACCAGCGTATTTAGCCCGCAGAAAATCAAACAGGCGAGCTGCCAGTCGCTCAGTTGCGCTATCACCATCGGTTTTGCCAGCGGCAAGAGCGCTATCGTACATAAAGTGTACAGTAAAAACAGGATCTGCTGCGAGGCCAGACGTCGCAATAATACTTTTTGCGCCACGCCATAGCTCACCCACACCATCGCCGCGCCTACGCCAAAAATAACGCCCCAGGTGTAGTCGGTCAGTCGGGTAAAAATCTCGATCAGACTGGTGTTAAAAAACATCACCAGCCCGCTCAATAACATCAGCGCGCCAATCACCTGCGTACCGCGCATCTTTTCTTTCAGAATAAAGACGCTGGCGACCATCATGCCAACCGGCGAGAGCTGGCCGATAACCTGCGACGCGGTTGGGCTTAAATATTGCAGGGAAGAACTGAACAAAATGAAATTACCGAACAGTCCGCAGGTCGCTATCGCCAATAACACCAACCAGCGCGGCTTACGAAAAATACGCAGCGGCGGCAGCTTTCTTTTTACTACCAGTATCGCCCCGAGGCCAATACTGGCCATGAAGAAGCGGTAGAAGACAATGGTTGGAGGCTCCATTACCTCCAGCACTTGCTTCATTGCTATTGGCAACGCTCCCCAGCACATCGCGGTAGTGAGCGCTAAAAGAATGCCAATGCCTGCCTGCTGCTTCATGCCGTGTTCCCTGCAAAGACCCGTTAACGGCATTCGTACAGCCACACGGGTATATTTTAGTCGGCCATCGAATGTAAAAAGCCCCGCAACAGGTGCGGGGCTTTCATCCGTTACCGGACCACAAAAAACTTACTCAGCAACGATGCTGATGTATTTACGGTTTTTCGGGCCTTTAACTTCGAATTTCACTTTACCGTCTGCTTTAGCAAACAGAGTGTGGTCACGACCGCAACCAACGTTGGTGCCAGCGTGGAATTTAGTACCACGTTGACGAACGATGATGCTGCCTGCCAGAACTGCTTCACCGCCAAAGCGTTTTACGCCCAGACGTTTAGCTTCAGAATCGCGACCGTTACGAGTCGAGCCGCCAGCCTTTTTATGTGCCATTTAATCTGCTCCCCTAATCTTAAGCGCTGATGCCGGTAATTTTCACATCAGTGAACCACTGACGATGGCCCTGCTGCTTACGGTAGTGTTTACGGCGACGAAACTTAACGATTTTAACTTTCTCGCCACGACCGTGGGCAACAACTTCAGCTTTGATTACGCCGCCATCAACGAAAGGAACGCCGATTTTGACTTCTTCACCGTTTGCGATCATCAGAACTTCAGCGAACTCGATAGTTTCGCCAGTTGCGATGTCCAGCTTTTCCAGGCGAACGGTCTGACCTTCGCTTACTCGGTGTTGTTTACCACCACTTTGGAAAACCGCGTACATAAAAAACTCCGCTTCCGCGCACACCTTTCAATGATTCAGAGCGCGCTATAAATATTCACAATAGGGCGCGAATATTACGCAAATTGCACGGCTTTGACAAGTGCTACCATCAATACATGAAGAAAAAAAACACAACGCATACGGTAACGTTTATCTGCGGCGTTTTTTCAGTACAATCAGGGTATATTTCTAACCATAAACCCTACGTTACCTCATTCAGACATGGGATAATCGGGGCGATAAGCCCGGCTTTTGCGATGAATTTAGAAAAAATCAACGAGTTAACCGCGCAAGATATGGCGGGTGTCAATGCGACAATCCTTGAACAGCTTAATTCCGATGTTCAACTGATTAATCAGCTAGGATATTACATTATTAGCGGCGGCGGAAAACGCATTCGTCCGATGATTGCCGTTCTTGCCGCGCGTGCGGTGGGTTATCAGGGTAACGCGCACGTGACTATCGCCGCTCTGATCGAGTTTATCCACACGGCGACGCTGCTACATGATGATGTGGTGGATGAATCCGATATGCGTCGCGGCAAAGCGACGGCAAATGCCGCCTTCGGTAATGCTGCCAGCGTGTTGGTCGGCGACTTTATCTATACCCGCGCCTTCCAGATGATGACCAGCCTCGGCTCGTTAAAAGTGCTGGAAGTGATGTCGGAAGCGGTCAACGTGATTGCAGAAGGCGAAGTGCTGCAATTGATGAACGTGAATGACCCGGACATTACCGAAGAAAATTACATGCGGGTGATTTACAGTAAAACGGCGCGTCTGTTCGAAGCCGCCGCCCAGTGCTCCGGTATTCTTGCCGGTTGTACGCCTGAGCAAGAGAAAGGGTTGCAGGACTATGGCCGCTACCTTGGTACGGCTTTCCAGCTCATTGACGATCTGCTGGATTACAGCGCCGACGGCGAGCATCTCGGTAAAAATGTGGGTGATGACCTCAATGAGGGCAAACCCACCTTACCGTTGCTTCACGCCATGCGCCACGGTACGCCAGAACAATCAGCGATGATCCGTACCGCTATTGAACAAGGTAATGGCCGTCATCTTCTGGAACCGGTTCTGGAAGCGATGACCACCTGCGGCTCGCTGGAATGGACGCGTCAGCGAGCGGAAGAAGAAGCCGACAAAGCGATATCCGCGTTGCAGATATTGCCGGATACTCCCTGGCGTGAGGCGCTAATCGGTCTCGCACACATCGCGGTGCAGCGCGATCGTTAATACCGTTCTCTTATCCCGCGTACTGCGCGGGATACCCCATTAAGTTCTAATAAATTCCATATAATCTATTGCCTGTCTTTTTATATACCCATATACGGCTTTCCCTGGCATATTCTGAATATTGCTGCCACTTACATGAACTTTTTAGAACATTCTTTCACGAAGCGTTATAGTATCGAACGTCGTCGGGTTGTTAAAACCGTAAGTGATTAACCTAAGGAGTGATGGATGTATGGAAAGCAAGCTTATTGACTGGCATCCGGCCGATATCATTGCCGGACTACGTAAAAAAGGGACTTCAATGGCCGCTGAGTCACGTCGGAATGGATTGAGTTCATCCACGCTGGCCAATGCATTAACGCGCCCGTGGCCGAAAGGAGAGTTGATTATCGCGAAAGCATTGGGAACGGAACCCTGGGTTATTTGGCCATCGCGTTATCACGATCCGCGCACGCATGAGTTTATCGACAGAACGCGGCTTATGAGAGCGCGTAATAAAGACAAACAGAATGTAGAGTAAGAGCCTGTAAAACAACCCCCGCATCGCGTTCGCGGGGGTTATTCAGCGTACAGAAGGTTATTCGCCTTTCACGCGTTCAATATTCGCGCCGAGCGCGCGCAGTTTGTCTTCGATGCGTTCATAACCGCGATCGATGTGATAAATGCGATCCACAATCGTCGTGCCTTCCGCAATACAGCCCGCCAGCACCAGGCTCGCAGATGCCCGCAGATCTGTCGCCATGACCTGGGCGCCAGAGAGCGTTTCTACGCCATGGCATATGACGGTATTGCTTTCAATTTCCGCACGCGCGCCCATGCGACTGAGTTCAGGCACGTGCATAAAACGGTTTTCAAAGACGGTTTCAGTGATAAAGCCCGTCCCTTCCGCCACCAGGTTCAGCAACGTGAACTGCGCCTGCATATCGGTCGGGAATGCCGGGTGCGGTGCGGTACGGACATTGACCGCCTTCGGTCGTTTGCCGTGCATGTCCAGACTAATCCAGTCCTCGCCCACTTCGATATCCGCGCCAGCATCGCGCAGTTTCGCCAGTACCGCGTCCAGAGTGTCCGGTTGCGCGTTACGGCAGAGGATTTTGCCGCGAGAGATCGCTGCCGCCACCAGGAAAGTCCCCGTTTCGATACGATCCGGCAGCACACGATAAACGCCGCCGCCCAGACGCTCTACGCCCTCGATCGTAATACGGTCGGTGCCCTGCCCGGCGATCTTCGCCCCCAGCGTAACCAGGAAGTTAGCGGTGTCGACAATTTCCGGCTCGCGCGCGGCGTTTTCAATGATGGTCGTCCCTTCCGCCAGCGTAGCAGCGCACATAATGGTGACGGTCGCGCCGACGCTGACCTTATCCATCACGATATGCGCCCCTTTAAGACGTCCTTCGACGGAGGCCTTTACGTAGCCCTCTTCCAGCTTGATGGTCGCACCCAGTTGTTCCAGACCGGTAATATGCAGATCAACCGGACGCGCGCCGATAGTACAGCCCCCCGGCAGAGAGACTTGTCCCTGACCAAAACGGGCAACCAGCGGCCCCAGCGCCCATATCGAGGCGCGCATGGTCTTAACCAGATCATAAGGCGCGCAGAACACGTTCACCTGGCTGGCGTCAATGTGTACCGATCCATTGCGTTCCACTTTTGCGCCTAATTGGCTCAGGAGCTTCATCGACGTATCCACGTCTTTCAGTTTTGGAACGTTTTGGATCTCTACCGGTTCTTCTGCCAGCAGAGCGGCGAACAGGATCGGCAGCGCGGCGTTTTTGGCGCCGGAAATTGTGACTTCGCCCTGGAGCGTCGTTGGCCCCTGTACACGAAATTTATCCATTATTGTATTCTCAGTTAAGCATTCATCTCCGCTACCGGCAGGTTACCCGTAGCTTAAAATCCGTTAAGTTTACGATCGCGCGCCCATTCCGCCGGGGTATACGCTTTGATCGATACGGCATGGATACGGTTGTCCGCAATGTACTCCATTAGCGGCCCATAGACCGTTTGCTGTTTCTTGACCCGGCTCATGCCGTCAAACATCTCGCCCACGGCAATAACCTGAAAGTGACTGCCATCGCCGGAGACGTGGACTTCCTGGAGGGAGAGGGCATTCATCAGCACACTCTGAATTTCATGATTTTCCATGGGTTCTTTATTCGTCAAATAGTGAAAACAGCCCAACATCTTAGAGCAAAGTCGCGCCGTCTTAAATAAGCAAAAGATTACGCTGATAAATCAGCGCGGTAAAAGTGCCGGATGGTGCTGCTAACGCAACTTATCCGGCCTACGGGGATCATGCGAAGTGTAGGCCGGATAAACCATCCGGCATTCATTACATACGGGGAAGTACGTCTTCGGGCAAGTTATATAATTGCGCCAGCGCGTAAACCTTGTCGTTAACGCCAGACAGCGATACGGCATTGCCCTGCTTTTTTGCCTGGTTCACAAGGTGCGCCAGCAGCGCCAGTCCCCCCGTATCCACCCTGGAGATCTGGCTCAGGTCGATACGGGTAACGCCAGTCATCGCTTCTACGCGCGCGTCCCATAGCGGCGACAACACGTCCTGATCCAGCTCTCCCGCCAGCACCAGAGTGTCCGCCTCACGCGTCCAGGTGAGTTGCGGCGTCATTACTGTTTCTCGTCCAAAGTAATTTTCTGTTGAGAGATAGATTTCAGTTGTGCGGTCAGGCCGTCGATGCCTTTAGTACGCAGCAGATCGCTCCACTCATTTTGCTTGGTGGTGATCATGCTGACACCTTCCGCAATCATGTCATACGCCTGCCAGTTGCCGGTCTGGGTGTTTTTGCGCCACTGGAAATCCAGGCGTACCGGCGGACGACCGTTGGGATCGATAATCGTTACACGGATAGGCACAATGGTCGCATCGCCCAGCGGTTGCTCAGGCGCTATCTGGTAAGTCTGGCCGTGGTACATCGCCAGCGCCTGACCGTATGCCTGTTTCAGGTATTCGCGAAACGCTGCAAAATAGGCTTCACGCTGCGCCGGGGTCGCCTCTTTGTAGTAGCGGCCCAACACCAGCGCGCCGGCATATTTTACCTGCACGTACGGCAGAAGTTCCTGATCAACAACGTCGCGCAGGTAATCCGGATTGGCACGAATTTTCGGCTGTTCGTTTTTCAGGCGATCAAAAGTTTTCTGCGCCGCCTCGTTCATCAGTTTATAAGGATTGCTCTGATCCGCTGCCGTTGCTGCGCTTAATGGCGCAATGACCAGCAGGGCCACCATCATCAGTCGTTTAAACATGCCTCAATTCTCCTGAGATTATTTCGTTTCGCCCGCGGGCGTTGTGGCTTCAGTATGGCCTTCCGTTGCGGCTGGCGCATCGCCAGAATTCTTATTGTCGTCGCCTTTGCTGTTATAAAGGAACTGGCCAATCATATCTTCCAGCACCATTGCAGACTTGGTGTCCTGAATCGTACTCCCATCTTTGAGGATAGACGTTCCCAGCTCAGGATCTTCAAAACCGACGTTTAATGCCAGATATTGCTCCCCCAGCAGCCCGGAAGTACGAATACTCAACGAGCTGGTATCGGGAATATGGTTATAACGCTCTTCGATGTCGAGCGTTACGCGCGGCAGGTATGTTTTCGGATCAAGCGAGATATCTTCAACCCGCCCGACAACCACCCCGCCGATGCGTACCGGGGAACGCACTTTCAGACCGCCGATGTTATCGAAGGTCGCATAAACCTTATAGGTCGGCTCCGTGCGCATAGAGGTCACATTTGCCGCCTTCAGGCAAACAAACAGCGCCGCCAGCAACGCTACCAGCAAAAAAACGCCTACCCAAATTTCATTTTTTTTCGTTTGCATGAACTCAATTCCCAAACATCAGTGCGGTCAGCACAAAATCCAGCCCCAGAACGGCCAACGATGCGTGAACCACGGTACGCGTCGTTGCCCGGCTAATCCCGGCAGAAGTTGGTATTGCGTCATAACCGTTGAATAACGCAATCCATGTTACCGTAATGGCGAACACCACGCTCTTTATCAGACAGTTCACCAGATCCATACGCCAGTCGACGGCATTCTGCATCGCGGACCAGAAGAACCCGGCGTCGATTCCTTTCCAGCTTACGCCGACCAGCGAGCCGCCCCAGATACCGACCGCCACAAAGATAATGGTCAGTAGCGGCAACGAAATCACGCCCGCCCAAAAGCGCGGCGAAATCACCCGGCGCAATGGATCGACCGCCATCATCTCCATACTGGAGAGCTGCTCCGTCGCCCGCATCAGGCCGATTTCCGCCGTCAACGCCGACCCGGCCCGCCCGGCAAACAGCAACGCCGCGACCACCGGCCCCAGCTCGCGCAGCAGCGAAAGCGCCACTAACATGCCAAGACTGGTCTCCGCGCTGTAAGTGGTCAGAACCAGATAGCCTTGCAGCCCCAGCACCATACCGATGAATACGCCGGAGACAATAATGATAAGCATCGACAAGACGCCCACATTATAAAGCTGGCGCACCAGCAGCGGCGCATGTTTGCGAAACTCCGGCTTACCGATAATCGCATTGAATAACATTAACCCGGCGCGCCCGAACGTCCTGACGGTTTTGATCCCGCTGTGTCCGAGTGCTGCCAGCGCATTTAACAGCATGAGTGGCTTAACTCCCCGTTTCGAGTAAATCAAGGTGATAGTCGCCCGCCGGATAGCGGAACGGAACCGGCCCGTCGGCAATGCCGTCAAGGAACTGACGCACGCGCGGGTCCGTATTCTCCTGCAACGCCTGAGCGCTACCGTGAGCGACGATTTTTTTGTCCGCCATGATCCAGGCGTGATCCGCAATACTGAGCACCTCTGGCACATCATGAGAGACCACCACGCAGGTCACGCCCAGCGCGCTGTTCAATTCTGAAATCAGCTTCACCAGAACGCCCATGGTAATCGGGTCCTGGCCGACAAACGGCTCATCGAACATGATGAGATCCGGTTCCAGAGCGATGGCGCGCGCCAACGCGGCACGGCGCGCCATCCCACCGGAGAGCTCGGAAGGCATCAGTTTTGCCGCGCCGCGCAGCCCGACAGCTTCTAGTTTCATCATCACGACGCTTTTTAGCAGCGGCGCGGGTAAATTGGTGTGCTCCCGTAGCGGATAGGCCACATTGTCAAACACGTTCATGTCGGTAAACAGCGCTCCCGACTGAAACAGCATACTCATACGTTTGCGGACGGTGTAGAGCCGCGAACGGGACATGGCCGGCACATTCTCGCCATCAAATAAGATCTCGCCCTTATCCGGCGGGATCTGTCCGCCAATCAGGCGCAACAGCGTGGTTTTACCGATGCCCGACGGCCCCATGATCGCCGTGATCTTCCCGCGCGGCACCGTCAGGGAAATATTATCGAAAATGCAGCGTTCGCCACGGGAAAAGCTGACGTCGCGCATATCGACTAAATTGGCCGCAGACTGACCCATTGATTCATCCTTCGTATTGCCTTGTTGAGGTAACCATGGCGCTGAATTTAACCATGGGTTCGACATAATTACAGAATATTAACTGACAGGGTTAGCGAAAGCTGGCATTCGTTTTACTTTTTAGCCGCATAAAGTCAAAATTAGGACTTCGTTACGGCTTCCAGATATCCCTTCCAGGGGACCGGCGAGTATACCTGAAGAAAGGACTTTAGATGCTTTTAGCGATGGCGCTACTCATAATTGGTTTGCTTCTGGTGGCCTACGGCGCCGATCGTCTGGTGTTTGCGGCCTCTATTTTATGCCGTACATTCGGTATTCCCCCGCTGATCATCGGGATGACGGTAGTGAGTATCGGCACCTCGCTGCCGGAAATTATTGTGTCGGTCGCCGCATCGCTACACGGTCAGCTCGATTTGGCCGTCGGCGCGGCGCTCGGTTCTAACATCACCAATATTTTGCTGATCTTAGGGCTGGCGGCACTGGTTCGTCCATTTACCGTGCATTCCGATGTTTTACGTCGCGAATTGCCATTAATGTTATTTGTTAGCGTGGTAGCCGGTTCCGTACTGCATGACGGACAGTTAAGCCGCAGTGATGGTATCTTTCTCCTGCTTCTGGCTGTGCTATGGCTGTTATTCATTGTTAAAATCGCGCGTCTGGCCGAACGCCAGGGGAATGACAGCCTCACCCGCGAACAACTGGCGGAGCTGCCGCGCGAAGGCGGGCTCCCCGTCGCGTTCTTATGGCTGGGCATTGCGCTGGTCATCATGCCGATGGCGACGCGCATGGTAATCGATAACGCTACAGTGCTGGCGAACTATTTCGCCATGAGTGAATTAACGCTCGGTCTGACAGTCATCGCCGTCGGCACCAGTCTGCCAGAGCTGGCGACGGCGATTGCCGGCGTGCGAAAAGGCGAAAATGATATTGCCGTTGGTAATCTCATTGGTGCCAATATTTTTAATCTCGCCATCGTGCTGGGGCTGCCTGCGCTGATCGCGCCGGGGGAGATCAACCCGCTGGCGTTTGGGCGTGATTATAGCGTGATGTTGCTGGTTAGCGTGGTTTTCGCTTTACTTTGCTGGCGGCATCCGCGCCAGATTGGTCGGGGCGCAGGTATACTGCTGACCGGCGGGTTTATCGTATGGCTGGCGATGCTCTATTGGCTATCGCCACTTCTTGTTGGATAACTGGAAACGGATTATGTCGCATTTAGCGTTGCAACCGGGGTTTGACTTTCAGCAGGCAGGCAAAGAGGTCCTGGAAATTGAACGTGAAGGCCTGGCGGAGCTTGATCAATATATCAACCAGGATTTCACGCTGGCCTGTGAAAAAATGTTCAACTGCACCGGAAAAGTGGTGGTCATGGGGATGGGAAAATCCGGTCATATCGGACGGAAAATGGCCGCCACGTTCGCCAGTACCGGCACCTCTTCCTTTTTTGTACATCCGGGCGAAGCCGCGCACGGCGATTTGGGGATGGTTACGCCGCAGGATGTGGTTATCGCTATCTCCAATTCCGGCGAATCCAGCGAGATCGCGGCGCTAATACCGGTGCTTAAACGTCTGCACGTACCGTTAATTTGCATTACCGGGCGACCGGAAAGCAGCATGGCGCGTGCGGCAGATGTGCATCTGTGTGTTAAAGTGCCCAAAGAAGCGTGTCCGTTAGGCCTGGCGCCTACCACTAGTACCACCGCAACGCTGGTGATGGGTGACGCGCTCGCCGTGGCATTGTTAAAAGCGCGCGGCTTTACCGCCGAGGATTTCGCTCTGTCGCATCCTGGCGGCGCGCTGGGACGTAAGCTACTGCTGCGCGTAAGCGATATTATGCATACTGGCGATGAGATCCCGCATGTTAATAAACATGCCACCCTGCGTGATGCGCTGTTAGAAATTACGCGTAAAAATCTCGGTATGACCGTCATTTGCGATGAATCCATGAAGATCGACGGTATCTTCACCGACGGCGATTTACGTCGCGTGTTCGATATGGGCGGCGATATGCGCCTGTTGGGGATCGCCGAGGTGATGACGCCAGGGGGTATTCGCGTGCGCCCCGGTATTCTCGCTGTCGATGCGCTGAATTTAATGCAGTCCCGCCATATCACCTCCGTACTGGTTGCTGATGGCGACCAGTTACTCGGTGTGTTACATATGCATGATCTCCTGCGTGCAGGCGTCGTGTAGAAACTCAAGGATAATTAACGATGAGTAAAGCAGGTGCGTCGCTTGCGACCTGTTATGGCCCCGTCAGCACCCACGTCATGACCAGGGCGGAGAATATCCGCCTGCTCATCCTGGACGTGGATGGCGTATTGTCTGACGGCCTGATTTATATGGGCAATAACGGCGAAGAGCTGAAGGCTTTCAACGTTCGTGACGGCTATGGTATTCGCTGTGCTTTGACCTCCAATATCGAGGTTGCCATTATTACCGGACGAAAGGCTAAACTTGTAGAAGATCGCTGCGCCACGCTGGGGATTGTCCATCTTTATCAGGGACAGTCGAATAAGCTGATCGCCTTTAGCGATCTGCTGGAAAAACTGGCCATTGCGCCGGAAAATGTTGCCTATGTCGGCGATGATCTGATTGACTGGCCGGTGATGGAAAAAGTGGGGTTAAGCGTTGCCGTTGCGGATGCGCATCCGCTGCTGATCCCCCGCGCTGACTATGTGACGCACATTGCTGGCGGGCGCGGCGCGGTACGTGAGGTGTGCGATTTGCTGCTGCTGGCGCAGGGCAAGCTGGATGAGGCCAAAGGGCAATCGATATGAGTAAAACCAGACGTTGGGTTATCATTCTACTGTCGCTGGCCATTCTGGTACTGATTGGTATCAATCTGGCGGATAAAGACGATCCTGCTGCCGTGATGGTCAACAGCAACGATCCCACGTATAAAAGCGAGCATACGGATACCGTCGTGTACAGTCCGGAAGGCGCGTTGAGCTATCGGCTGATCGCGCAGCACGTTGAATATTTTTCCGATCAGGCGATCTCATGGTTTACACAACCGGTATTAACCACCTTTGATAAGGATAAAGTGCCAACATGGTCGATCAAAGCCGATAAAGCCAAATTGACTAACGATCGAATGCTCTATCTGTATGGCCATGTTGAAGTCAACGCCCTGGTGCCTGACGCTCAATTACGCAGAATTACCACCGATAACGCGCAGATTAATCTGGTGACGCAGGATGTTACCTCGAACGATCTGGTGACGTTATACGGCACAACATTTAACTCCAGCGGACTGAAAATGCGCGGTAACTTACGCAGCAAGAACGCCGAGCTGATTGAAAAGGTTAGAACCTCTTATGAAATTCAAAACAAACAAACTCAGCCTTAATCTTATGCTTGCCGGCTCGCTGCTGGCCGCCAGCATTCCGGCCTTCGCCGTCACGGGCGATACCGAACAGCCTATTCATATTGACTCGGATCAACAGTCGCTGGATATGCAAGGCAACGTCGTGACCTTTACGGGCAACGTGGTGATGACCCAGGGCACGATTAAGATCAACGCCGATAAAGTCGTGGTTACCCGCCCAGGCGGCGAACAGGGGAAAGAGGTGATCGACGGTTACGGCAATCCGGCCACCTTCTACCAGATGCAGGACAACGGTAAGCCGGTGAAAGGCCACGCTTCCCATATGCACTACGAGCTGGCGAAAGATTTTGTGGTGCTGACCGGCAACGCTTATCTGGAGCAGCTTGACAGCAACATTACCGGCGACAAAATCACCTACCTGGTGAAAGAGCAGAAAATGCAGGCCTTCAGCGAGAAAGGCAAACGCGTCACCACCGTTCTGGTGCCATCGCAGTTGCAAGACAAAAACAAAGGCCAGACTCCGGCGCAAAAGAAGAGTAACTAATTCGTTATGGCAACATTAACTGCAAAGAATCTGGCGAAGGCCTATAAAGGCCGTCGCGTAGTGGAAGATGTCAGTCTGACCGTTAACTCCGGGGAGATTGTCGGGCTGCTCGGCCCAAACGGCGCGGGTAAAACCACCACCTTTTATATGGTCGTCGGTATCGTGCCGCGTGACGCGGGCAATATCATCATTGATGATGAAGATATCAGTCTGCTGCCGCTGCACGCGCGTGCGCGCCGCGGTATCGGCTATTTGCCGCAGGAAGCCTCTATTTTCCGCCGTCTCAGCGTATTTGATAACCTGATGGCGGTACTGCAAATTCGTGACGATTTGACCGCAGAACAGCGAGAAGACCGCGCCAACGAGCTGATGGAAGAGTTTCATATTGAGCATCTGCGCGACAGCATGGGACAGGCGCTGTCCGGTGGTGAACGCCGTCGTGTAGAAATTGCCCGCGCGTTGGCCGCTAATCCCAAATTTATCCTGCTGGATGAACCCTTTGCCGGCGTTGACCCAATTTCCGTTATCGACATCAAACGCATTATCGAGCATCTGCGCGATAGCGGGCTCGGCGTGCTGATCACCGACCATAACGTCCGTGAGACGCTGGCAGTCTGTGAACGCGCCTATATCGTGAGCCAGGGCCATCTTATTGCCCACGGTACACCGACAGAAATCCTGCAAGACGAACACGTTAAGCGTGTATATCTTGGGGAAGACTTCAGACTCTGATAGGGTAGAGGGCTATGCTGCTCTAGCGGGAGAAAACGACTCTGAATATGAAGCAAGGTTTGCAACTCAGGCTTAGCCAACAACTGGCGATGACGCCTCAGCTACAACAGGCCATCCGTCTGTTGCAGTTGTCTACGCTGGAACTTCAGCAGGAACTCCAGCAAGCGCTGGAAAATAACCCGCTGCTTGAGCAAACCGATCTTCATGACGAAATCGACACTCAGCAACCTCAGGATAACGATCCTCTCGATACCGCCGACGCGCTCGAACAAAAAGAGATGCCGGAAGAGCTGCCGCTTGACGCCAGCTGGGATGAAATTTACACCGCCGGGACGCCGTCCGGCCCCAGCGGCGATTATATCGACGATGAGCTGCCCGTCTATCAGGGCGAAACGACGCAGTCGTTGCAGGATTATCTGATGTGGCAGGTTGAGCTAACGCCCTTCTCGGACACCGATCGCGCTATTGCGACATCCATTGTCGACGCGGTAGATGATACCGGCTATCTCACCGTATCCCTGGATGAAATTCGCGAAAGCATGGGCGATGTAGAGGTGGATCTCGATGAGGTCGAAGCCGTCCTGAAGCGCATTCAGCGTTTTGATCCGGTAGGCGTCGCGGCAAAAGATCTTCGCGACTGTCTGCTGATCCAGCTTTCACAATTCGACAAATCCACGCCGTGGCTGGAAGAGGCGCGGCTCATTATCTGCGATCACCTTGATCTGCTGGCCAACCACGATTTCCGCACGTTGATGCGCGTTACCCGACTAAAAGAAGAGGTGCTGAAAGAGGCGGTAAACCTGATTCAGTCGCTCGATCCCAGACCCGGTCAATCGATCCAGACCGGCGAGCCGGAGTACGTTATCCCGGATGTGCTGGTACGCAAGCATAACGGTCGCTGGACGGTGGAGCTTAATAGCGACAGTATTCCCCGTTTACAGATTAACCAGCACTATGCCGCCATGTGCAACAGCGCGCGCAACGATGCCGACAGCCAGTTCATCCGCAGTAATTTACAGGATGCGAAGTGGCTGATAAAAAGCCTTGAAAGCCGCAACGACACATTGCTGCGTGTCAGTCGCTGCATCGTCGAGCAACAGCAAGCCTTTTTTGAACAGGGCGAAGAATATATGAAACCGATGGTACTGGCGGATATCGCCCAGGCCGTCGAGATGCACGAATCCACCATATCCCGCGTGACCACGCAGAAGTATTTGCACAGCCCGCGCGGTATTTTTGAACTCAAATATTTCTTTTCCAGCCACGTCAATACCGAAGGCGGAGGCGAAGCCTCTTCCACCGCGATTCGCGCGCTGGTGAAGAAGTTAATTGCGGCGGAAAACCCCGCGAAACCGCTGAGTGACAGCAAGTTAACCTCTCTGCTGTCAGAACAGGGTATCATGGTGGCACGCCGCACTGTTGCGAAGTACCGAGAGTCTTTATCCATTCCGCCGTCAAACCAACGCAAACAGCTGGTTTGACCCAACCGATAAGGAAGACACTATGCAGCTCAATATCACCGGACATAACGTCGAAATTACTGAAGCCCTGCGTGAATTTGTGACGACGAAATTCGCCAAACTTGAACAGTATTTTGAGCGGATTAATCAGGTATACGTGGTGTTGAAAGTGGAGAAGGTCACGCACATCTCGGATGCGACGCTACATGTTAACGGCGGCGAAATTCACGCCAGCGCGGAAGGCCAGGATATGTATGCCGCCATTGACGGCTTGATTGATAAACTGGCAAGGCAGTTAACCAGGCATAAAGATAAACTGAAACAACACTAATTGTCCGGGCAGTTAGCCAGTGCAGGACGGCCTGTTGTGTGACACAACGGGCCATTTGTACAGTTAGCGCTCCGAACCTGGCCATCAACCTGACAGGACAGGTTCTTAGGTGAAATTATGATAAATAACGATACGACTCTACAACTGAGCAGTGTACTTAACCAGGAGTGTACGCGTAGCGGCGTTCATTGTCAGAGTAAGAAACGCGCGCTGGAAATCATCAGCGAACTGGCGGCAAAACAGCTCAGTTTACCTCCTCAGGTCGTGTTTGAAGCCATTCTGACACGCGAAAAAATGGGCAGTACCGGTATTGGTAATGGTATCGCCATCCCGCACGGGAAACTGGAAGAAGATACCTTACGCGCCGTCGGCGTGTTCGTTCAGCTCGAAACGCCGATCGCGTTCGACGCCATTGATAATCAGCCGGTCGATCTCCTCTTCGCCCTGCTGGTGCCCGCCGATCAAACTAAAACGCATCTGCACACGCTGTCGCTGGTGGCGAAACGTCTGGCGGATAAAACGATCTGCCGCCGCCTGCGCGCGGCGCTGAATGATGAAGAGCTGTATCAAATCATTACTGACACCGAAGGTGAGCAGAATGAGGCATAACAACTCAATGGCATTTCTTTCTGTCGTTGTGAGGAGAAACGGTACATGGTACTGATGATCGTCAGCGGGCGCTCCGGATCAGGTAAATCTGTCGCTCTGCGCGCGCTGGAAGATATGGGATTTTACTGCGTAGATAACCTCCCCGTCGTGCTGTTGCCCGATCTGGCGCGAACGCTGGCCGATCGCCAGATTTCCGCCGCCGTCAGCATTGATGTGCGCAATATGCCTGAATCACCTGAGATTTTTGAACAGGCGATGAATAATCTGCCTGGCGCTTTCTCGCCGCAATTGCTGTTTCTTGATGCCGACCGCAATACCTTGATTCGCCGCTACAGCGACACGCGCCGTTTGCATCCGCTTTCCAGCAAAAATCTTTCTTTAGAGAGTGCGATCGATAAAGAGAGTGACTTGCTGGAGCCGTTACGCTCACGTGCAGATCTGATCGTCGACACTTCAGAAATGTCCGTCCATGAGCTGGCGGAGATGCTGCGTACCCGGCTGTTGGGCAAACGCGAGCGCGAACTGACGATGGTATTTGAGTCCTTCGGCTTTAAACATGGTATCCCGATTGATGCGGACTATGTGTTCGATGTCCGCTTTCTGCCCAACCCGCACTGGGATCCAAAACTGCGCCCCATGACCGGGCTTGATAAGCCGGTAGCCGCGTTTCTTGACCGACACACAGAAGTTCACAATTTTATCTATCAGACTCGCAGCTATCTTGAGCTATGGTTACCGATGCTGGAGACCAACAACCGTAGCTACCTTACCGTCGCTATCGGTTGTACCGGCGGGAAACACCGTTCGGTGTATATTGCAGAACAGCTGGCAGACTACTTCCGCTCGCGCGGTAAAAATGTCCAGTCTCGCCATCGCACGCTGGAAAAACGCAAAACATGACCGTAAAGCAAACTGTTGAAGTCACCAATAAGCTGGGCATGCATGCCCGGCCTGCCATGAAGCTTTTCGAACTGATGCAGGGTTTTGACGCCGAGGTGCTATTACGCAATGACGAAGGCACCGAAGCGGAAGCGAACAGCGTCATCGCGCTGTTAATGCTCGATTCCGCCAAAGGGCGTCAGATCGAAATTGAAGCCACCGGCCCGCAAGAAGTTGAAGCGCTGGCAGCGGTTATCGATCTGTTCAATTCCGGCTTTGACGAAGACTAAACCTCCCCTCTATTCCCTATTTCCCCCAACGCCGTCCCGGTATTTGATGACAGCAACCCCAAAGCCGGGCGTGTTACGCCTGCCTGCCACTTGTCCCGCAGCCCCACCCTTTTGTAAGATTTGTACATTTCGTGCGCTTTACCTGTGCATAAAAACATTAAGAAAACCTTAAAAAATTTCGTTTAGGTTTTATTTAAGTTCTTTGTCCATACTAAATTTATGTGAATAAATTTAGTATGGACTTGCCATGATCCTCTTATCCAAACAGACTCCGCTGGGCGCCGGTCGACATCGTAAATGCTATACACATCCGGATAATGCCCGGCGTTGCATAAAAGTCATTTACAACCGTGACCACGGCGGTGATAAAGAGATTCGGCGTGAACTGAACTACTATGCGCATCTGTCCCGCTACCTGACAGACTGGAGCGCTATCCCCCGTTATTACGGCACGGTAGAAACCGATTGCGGCACCGGCTATGTCTACGACATGATTACCGATTTCAACGGCGCGCCCTCTATTACCCTGACCGAGTTCGCCGTGCAATGCCGTTATGAAGAGGATGTCGCTGTCCTGCGGCGGCTACTGAAAAAACTGAAACGTTACCTGCTGGATAATCATATTGTGACGATGTCGCTGAAGCCGCAAAACATCCTGTGCCAGCGTATCAGCGAGTCAGAAGTGGTTCCGGTGGTTTGCGACAATCTGGGGGAAAGTACCTTTATCCCGCTGGCGACCTGGTCAACATGGTGCTGTGAACGCAAACTGGAGAGAGTGTGGCAGCGGTTTATCGCCCAGCCTGCGCTGGCCGTTGCCCTGGAGAGGGACGCGCAGCTAAAAGACAAAAAAGGGCTGGCGCTTACTTCTCACGAAGCTTAATGGCCTGTGCTTATCAGGCCTGGACGACACAGACGCAGGCCGGATAAGGCGTTCACGCCGCCATTCGGCAAAATTAATTAAGCTGGTTGCGCGTCATAAAAGATTCCCCACCCAGTTGGCGCATCTGGCGCATAATCCACGCCTGCCGGCTACGCACATAGCCGGAAGGCGCATTCGCCTTATAGCGAATCGGGTTAGGCAGCACGGCCGCCAGCAACGCGGCTTCGGCCATATTTAAGCGGCTGGCGGGCTTATTGAAATATCGCCAGGCCGCAGCCTCCACGCCGAAAATACCATCGCCAAACTCCGCGATATTCAGATAAACCGTGAGGATGCGCTTTTTGCTCCAGACAGTTTCAATGCCCAGCGTTAGCCCGGCCTCCAGACCTTTGCGCACCCAACTGCGGCCATCCCATAAAAAGAGATTTTTCGCCGTTTGCTGCGAAAGCGTAGAGGCGCCGCGAATACGGCTCTCATTCCGCTCATTATGCGCCAGCGCTTTTTCAATCGCCGGAACATCAAAGCCCCAGTGCTCAGGGAACTTCTGGTCTTCCGCCGCAATTACCGCCAGCCCCATCCACGGCGAGATATCCGCCATACTGACCCAGTCAGAATGCGCCACATAACCGAACTCTCCGCCGAGCCAGGCGCTAATCTGCCGTTCCGCCATCACCGCCGAAAAAGGCACCGGAACCACGCTAAACAGCGCAATGCCGCCGCCCCAAAAGACGGCGAGCGCAGCAAGAGTACGTAAAAGTAGACGGCGCAAAAACGTTAACGGCGCGATGCGTCGTTTGCTCATTCCGCCAGAACCAGCACGCGCGACACTAATTTATCAATGCCGCTTGCCGCCTGGGCGATATCCTGCGCCAGCATATAGGCAGGGGTGGTCACGACCTTGTTATCCTCGTCCACAACGATATCATCAACCGGGCAAGGTACGTGTTCGGCGCCCATCTCTTCAAGTACTTCAGCGGTATCAATATCCGTCCCTATTGTCAGACGTAGCGGGAAGTCAAAGATTTTCGGCAACATTGCGGGCGCGATACAGATGAATCCCAGCGGCTTGCCGGACTGATGCATGGCCTTCGCCAGCGCGACGACATCGCTATCCACCCGGCATTCGCTCCCCTGGCTGGCGAAATTACTCAGGTTTTTCGCCGCGCCGAAACCACCAGGCACAATGAGCGCATCCAGTTCCTCTGGCTGAGCCTGGGACAGGGGACGAATATCGCCCCGCGTAATACGCGCCGCCTCAATCAGAACGTTACGCGTTTCCGCCATCGCTTCGCCGGTCAGGTGATTAATAACATCCGCCTGTGGTTTATCCGGCGCGAAGCAGACAGCCTGCGCGCCGCTGCGGGCAATGGCCAACAGCGTCAGAACGGCCTCATGAATTTCGGCGCCGTCATAGACGCCGCATCCGCTGAGCACTACGCCAATTTTTTTCATGGTGAACATCCTCCTGCAACCGACTCAAGCCCATTAATAATTTTGATTAAAATGCTACGCTTCACACATTTAAATGATTCATGTAACAAATCATTTAGGATTTGCTATCTTAACTGCGTGCGGCCTGAAAACAGGACTGCGCCTTTGACATCATCATAATAAGCACGGCGCAGCCACGATTTCCCTGGTGTTGGCGCAGTATTCGCGCACCCCGGTCAAACCGGGGTCATTTTTTTTCCGCGTTTGCCACCCAGGCTTTCAGCACCGCGACATCGTGCTGCCACTCCTGCTTCATCTCTTCAATCCATTCCGCGACATTATCTTCCCAGGCGGGAAGATCCGGCGACTGGATTTGCTGGCCAAGTTGTTGCAGATGACGCAGCCCTACCGAACCGGCGGCGCCTTTAATCTTATGCCCTTCCTCAACGACGCCTTTTTTATCACGCGCCGTCAGATTGGACTCCAGCACGCTTAAATAGCCAGGCATCATTTTTTCAAACACCGCGAGACCGTCGGTGATCAATTTAGGCCCAACCAACTCGATGTACTGTTCCAGCATCGGGATATCCAGCAGCGCTTGCGCTTTATCGCTCTCTTCAGGCGTCACGGTACTCTCCTCTTTATCGGTGGCATCCCAGAATTTTTTAATCATCGCGGTTAAGGCTGGCACCGACAGCGGCTTACTCAGCACATCGTCCATACCGGCGTCCAGATACTCTTTTTTATCTTTCAGAACGTTAGCCGTAAGCGCTACCAGCGGCGGTAAATCTTCCCGCGTGTGGCGACGGGTCAGTTCTCTGGCAATATCCAGACCCGTCATATCCGGTAGCTGAATATCCAGTAAGACCAGGTCATATTCGCCCGGCGCGAACATCTCCAGCGCCGCCTTGCCGGTCATCGCGACATCCACGCTGTTACCCAGTTTTTCCAGTACCGAACGCGCCACAATCACGTTCAGTTCAATATCTTCGACCAGCAGAACATGCAACGCGGGCAGCGGCATGTCGTCTTCATCAAAGGCGTCCTCCACCTCTTCCGCCACCGCTGGCGCATGGACCGTTAGCGTAAAGGTCGACCCTTTGCCCGGCAGACTGGAAACGGTAATATCGCCACCCATATTTTTCGCCAGCCGACGGGAGACCGCCAGCCCGATACCAGTACCCGTTGCCGGTTTACCGCCATGACTGTCTTTCACCTGATAATACATGGCGAAAATTTTATCCTGCTCATCCTGCGGAATGCCGATCCCGGAATCTTCCACTTCAAAGTGCAGCATGTCGCCTTCATCATAGCGCGCCCGCACCGTCACCCGGCCCTGCTGAGTAAACTTCACCGCATTGCTGATCAAATTCCACAAAATCTGGCGCAGACGCGTTCCGTCGGTAATGACTTTGTGCGGTAGCGGCAGCGTCGGCTCAAGCACAAAACGTAGCCCTTTTTGCTGCGCCTGCAAACCGGAAAGGTTTTCCAGATCGGCCATAAAGCTGGTGAAATCAACCGGTTGGTTATCAAGCTGAACCTTACGCCGCTCCATCTTATCCATATCAATGATATCATTGAAAATATTGCCTAACGTTACGGCGGAGACATGGATTGTCTTAAGGTATTTTTCCTGTTCGGCGGTGAGATCGGTATCCAGCAGGATGCGGCTTAAACCAACGATGCCGTTAAGCGGGGTGCGCAGTTCATGACTGATGGTAGAGATAAACGTGGTCTTGTCGCGGCTGGCGCGCTCCAGCGCGTCCTGATAACGCTTACGTTCGGTAATATCACGACCAAATCCCATCAGGCCATGACGTTTACCGACACGGTCGTAATAAGGCACTTTACGAATTTCAAAGCAGGCTTTTCGTCCGTCCGGGTAATCCAGCCACTGTTCGTAGGTCAGGGAGACGTTATGGCGGAATACTTTTTCATCGGTTTCAATGACTTTCTCCGCCGCTTCGGGAGAGTACACATCTTCCGGCTTCAAATGCACCAGTTGTTTTTCGCTCTTGCCGGTTAGCAATTCCATTGCGCGGTTACAGCCGGAAAATTCTTTATCTTCATTACGATAAAAAACCAAATCCGGCGAGGCGTCCAGAAATGAGCGCAGAAAAGAGGATTGCTGTTCTAGCTGGATTTGCGCCTCTTCACGCTCTTTAATTTCTACTTTTAGCTGTTCAAATGTCTCTTGCAGCTCCGCTTCCGCTTTTTCGCGATCGGCAATTTCCTGATTAAGCTGGGCAATATTGTCCTTCAACTGTACGTTAAGCTTGAGATCGCGCTCGCGCATCTCCTCCAGCTTTTGCACCAGACGCGACAGTCGCTGCCTTGACTCTTCCAGTTGTTCAACAACAACGGATAAGAAATAGACCGCCCAGGGCGTAATTAACAGGCCAAAAAAGATGGAACGAATGACGTCGATACTTTCAACCTGACCATGCAGCACCATGGTCACCGCCATCTGCACGACAATCGCCAGCACCACCAATGCCAACGCCAGGAGCATGGAAAAGCGCACCAGACCCAATTTCATCATCAGATCGACATAGTATTGCGCCAGCATACGAATTTGCTTCATAGAGGATTCCTTCACCGCAACTTCGCACATAATACCCAATTATGGGAACCGCGTTGAATATTGTGCGAAATATGCGTAGCGCCCCTCATCACGCTACGCTATAGGTGGTATCCAGGGACGGGCCAGCGCAGAGCCCTGCACGCCATGCTCATTCAGGTATCTGTCCAGCTCAACCATCCCCGTCCAGCGATTCTCGCACCACAGCGGGGCAAGCAGCGTCGGACGGCGAGCGCTGGCTGAAATCCGGTGATAAATCACCTCCGGCGGCGTATGACGAATCATCTCACCTGCCGTTAGCGTGTAGTCGTCCAGTTCGATGCCGTTCAGCCGCCCCGCTTCCCAGGCTTTGGCCATCGTACTGCCTTTCACAATATGCAGCGGATGCAGTTTAAGGCCGTCCACGCCGGTCTCGACCACGCGTTGCAGCGTTTGCAAGCATTCACTCTGGCCTTCGCCCGGCAGCCCCACAATCAGATGCGCGCACACTTTCAGCCCGCGCTCCCGGGCAATCCGGGTGGTACGCTGATAGCAGGCGAAGTCATGCCCGCGGTTAATTCGGTGCAGGGTTTTATCGTGCGCGGTTTGCAATCCCAGTTCCAGCCACACCTCGTAGCCTTGATCTTTATATTCACACAGTAAATCTACTACTGCCTGCGGGACGCAATCCGGACGCGTACCGACGCATAACCCGACGATACTGGCCTGGCTGACCGCCTGTTGATACATGGAACGCAGCACCTGCACTTCTGCAAAGGTGCTGGTGTAGGCCTGGAAATAAGCCAGATAGCGTTTAGCGCGGTTCACCAGATGCGCCTGATGCGCAAGCTGCTCGGCAATCGAATGATGCTGCTGCGCCTCATCGGCAAAAGAGGCGACATTACAGAAGGTGCAACCGCCACGCCCGATGGTGCCGTCGCGATTAGGGCAGCTAAAACCGCCATGAAGCGTCAGCTTATGAACCTTTTGCCCATACCGACGTAAAAGATCCCCACCAAACATATTGACTAATTTCTGTAACTGCATAATCTGATAGACCGCCTCTTAAAAAGAGGCCAAAGCCTGCCATTTTTAGTCTCCTTTGGCGATGACCTGGATCAATCGTCCCGGAAGGCTTTTATCCATTGCATAATCAAGCAAAATAAACGACATTTCATTCATAATCCCGCTGATGATTTTTCCTGATATTCCCCTCTTTTTTCAGAGTCTGCTGGGTCATCGATAAAAACAGTAGCATTCAATACTGCTCACGCTTAAAACAGCATAAAATGCCAAGATTTTTGAAAAAGCAAGGTCAGATAACGTCTGGCGAGCGGCTCTTATAGTGAGACAGATCACAGGCTTTCTGCCGCTCCGTATTAGCAGCCCCTCTATAAAAAAACCTTTAATTTCAATACATTCAAAAAGTTATCTGTGCTACAGCACACTTTTGCATAAATCAGTTTGCCATTTGACCTGGGTGTGGATTCCCGATAAGTTGGGGATCCGCTGGAAGCTTTCTGGATGAGCCGTCTGCTCATCATATTTATGCAGTAATTGAGATTCCCTCTTAACCGTATTTATCAATGCGCAAAGGACACAAAGAGGGCGAATGCGAGGTAAGCGTATGATGCGCCAGCCCCGTCGCCATGCTCTTGCTGTGCCCGCGCGCCGTCGGTTGGGAGAGCGTCCCGTAGAGCCTGGGGAGGTTCACTGATATGTTGTACGATAAATCCCTTGAGAAGGATAACTGTGGTTTCGGCCTGATCGCCCACATAGAAGGCGAACCTAGCCACAAGGTAGTGCGTACCGCCATACACGCGCTGGCCCGGATGCAGCACCGTGGCGCGATCCTTGCCGACGGTAAAACCGGCGACGGTTGCGGCTTGCTGTTACAAAAACCTGACCGTTTCTTTCGCATCGTGGCCGAAGAGCGCGGCTGGCGCTTAGCCAAAAACTACGCCGTCGGGATGATCTTTTTGAATAAAGATCCTGAACTGGCCGCCGCGTCACGCCATATTGTCGAAGAAGAATTACAGCAGGAAACCCTGTCGATTGTCGGCTGGCGCGATGTGCCAACCAATGAAGGCGTGCTCGGTGAAATCGCCCTCTCCTCTCTGCCGCGTATTGAGCAGATTTTTGTCAACGCTCCGGCAGGCTGGCGTCCGCGTGATATGGAGCGCCGTCTGTTTATCGCCCGCCGACGCATTGAAAAACGCCTGCAGAACGACAAAGATTTCTACGTATGCAGCCTGTCGAACCTGGTCAACATTTATAAAGGTCTGTGTATGCCGGCGGATCTGCCGCGCTTCTACCTGGATCTTGCGGATCTGCGTCTGGAATCGGCCATCTGCCTGTTCCACCAGCGCTTTTCCACTAACACCGTGCCGCGTTGGCCGCTGGCGCAGCCGTTCCGCTACCTGGCGCATAACGGCGAGATTAACACCATCACCGGCAACCGCCAGTGGGCACGCGCCCGTACCTATAAATTCCAGACGCCGCTGATCCCGGATTTACAGTCCGCTGCGCCGTTTGTTAACGAAACCGGTTCGGATTCCAGCTCGCTGGACAACATGCTGGAACTGCTGCTGGCAGGCGGGATGGACATCATCCGCGCCATGCGCTTGTTGGTGCCGCCCGCCTGGCAGAACAACCCCGATATGGACCAGGATCTGCGCGCCTTCTTTGACTTTAACTCCATGCATATGGAGCCGTGGGACGGTCCGGCAGGCATCGTGATGTCCGACGGGCGCTTCGCCGCCTGTAACCTTGACCGTAACGGCCTGCGCCCGGCGCGCTACGTCATTACCAAAGACAAGCTGATCACCTGCGCCTCCGAAGTCGGTATCTGGGACTATCAGCCGGATGAAGTGGTCGAGAAAGGCCGCGTCGGCCCAGGCGAGCTGATGGTGATCGACACCCGCGGCGGACGTATTCTGCATTCCGCGGAAACCGATGACGATCTGAAAAGCCGCCATCCGTATAAAGCGTGGATGGAAAAGAATGTTCGCCGTCTGGTGCCGTTTGAAGATCTGCCAGATGAAGAAGTCGGTAGCCGCGAACTGGACGATGACCTGCTCGCCAGCTATCAGAAACAGTTTAACTACAGCGCCGAAGAGCTGGACTCGGTTATCCGCGTGTTGGGCGAAAACGGCCAGGAAGCCGTCGGCTCAATGGGCGACGACACCCCCTTTGCCGTGCTCTCCAGCCAGCCGCGTATTATTTACGACTACTTCCGCCAACAGTTCGCGCAGGTCACTAACCCGCCTATCGACCCGCTGCGTGAAGCGCACGTCATGTCGCTCGCCACCAGCATCGGTCGCGAAATGAACGTCTTCTGCGAAGCGGAAGGTCAGGCCCATCGCCTGAGTTTTAAATCGCCAATTCTGCTGTACTCCGATTTCAAACAGCTCACCACCATGAGCGAGCATCACTACCGCGCCGACTGGCTTGATATTACCTTTGATGTCACCGAAACCACACTGGACGCGACGGTTAAGGCGCTGTGCGATAAAGCGGAACAGATGGTGCGTAACGGCACCGTGCTGCTGGTCCTCTCGGATCGCAATATCGGTAAGAATCGCTTGCCGGTCCCCGCGCCGATGGCGGTGGGCGCGGTGCAAACGCGTCTGGTAGAACAAAGCCTGCGCTGCGACGCTAACATCATCGTAGAAACCGGAAGCGCCCGCGATCCGCATCACTTTGCGGTACTGCTCGGCTTTGGCGCAACGGCCATCTATCCGTACCTGGCCTACGAAACGCTGGGGCGTCTGATTGATACCCAGGCCATCGCTAAAAACTACCGTACCGTGATGCAGAACTACCGTAACGGCATCAACAAGGGGCTGTACAAGATTATGTCCAAAATGGGCATTTCGACCATTGCCTCTTACCGCTGCTCCAAACTGTTTGAAGCGGTCGGACTGCACGATGATGTGGTAAACCTGTGCTTCCAGGGCGTAGTCAGCCGTATCGGCGGCGCGAGCTTTGATGACTTCCAGCAGGATCTGCTGAATCTCTCCAAACGCGCCTGGCTGGCGCGCAAACCCATTAGCCCTGGCGGCCTGTTGAAGTACGTCCACGGCGGCGAATATCACGCCTATAACCCGGATGTCGTGCGTACCCTGCAACAGGCGGTACAGAGCGGCGAGTACAGCGATTATCAGGAATACGCCAAACTGGTCAATGAGCGTCCGGCGGCAACGCTGCGCGATCTGCTGGCGATACATCCAGACGGCGAGGCGGTGACTATTGACGAGGTTGAACCCGCCAGTGAGCTGTTTAAACGCTTTGATACCGCAGCCATGTCTATCGGCGCATTAAGTCCGGAAGCGCACGAAGCGCTGGCGGAAGCGATGAACAGCCTCGGCGGCAACTCCAACTCCGGCGAAGGCGGTGAAGACCCGGCGCGCTATGGCACCAATAAAGTGTCGCGTATCAAACAGGTGGCCTCCGGTCGCTTTGGCGTGACGCCGGCGTACCTGGTCAATGCCGATGTGATCCAGATTAAAGTCGCGCAGGGCGCGAAACCGGGCGAAGGCGGTCAGTTGCCGGGGGATAAAGTTACCCCGTACATTGCTAAACTGCGTTATTCAGTGCCGGGCGTGACGCTGATCTCCCCGCCGCCGCACCACGATATCTACTCTATCGAGGACTTAGCGCAGCTCATTTTCGACCTCAAGCAGGTCAACCCGAAGGCGATGATCTCCGTGAAGCTGGTGTCCGAACCGGGCGTTGGCACCATCGCGACCGGCGTGGCAAAAGCCTATGCAGACCTCATCACCATCGCTGGCTACGACGGCGGTACCGGCGCCAGCCCGCTCTCTTCGGTGAAATATGCTGGCTGTCCGTGGGAACTGGGTCTGGTCGAAACCCAGCAGGCGCTGGTCGCCAACGGTCTGCGTCACAAGATTCGTCTGCAGGTGGACGGCGGTCTGAAAACCGGCGTCGATATCATTAAAGCGGCGATTCTCGGTGCGGAAAGTTTCGGCTTCGGCACCGGCCCGATGGTGGCGCTGGGCTGTAAATACCTGCGCATTTGCCATCTGAACAACTGCGCAACCGGCGTGGCGACGCAGGATGAAAAACTGCGTAAGAACCACTATCACGGCCTGCCGTTCAAAGTGACCAACTACTTTGAATTTATCGCCCGCGAAGTGCGCGAGCTGATGGCTTCGCTTGGCGTGACCCGCCTGGTGGATTTGATTGGCCGCACCGACCTGCTGAAAGAGCTGGAGGGCTTCACCGCTAAACAGCAGAAGCTGGCGCTGTCTCGTCTACTGGAAACCGCTGAACCTCATCCGGGTAAAGCGCTGTACTGCACCGAGAATAACCCGCCGTTTGATAACGGCGTGCTGAATGCGCAACTGTTGCAGCAGGCGAAGCCGTTTGTCGATGCGCGCCAGAGCAAAACCTTCTGGTTCGACATCCGCAACACCGATCGTTCCGTCGGCGCGTCGCTTTCCGGCTACATCGCACAGACCCACGGCGATCAGGGGCTGGCTTCCGATCCGATTAAAGCGCACTTCAGCGGTACCGCAGGCCAGAGCTTTGGCGTGTGGAACGCGGGCGGCGTAGAGTTATATCTGACTGGCGATGCCAACGACTATGTCGGTAAAGGTATGGCAGGCGGTTTGATCGCCATCAGACCACCGGTAGGTTCCGCCTTCCTCAGTCATAAAGCCAGCATTATCGGCAACACCTGCCTGTATGGAGCCACCGGTGGCCGTCTGTACGCGGCGGGCCGCGCGGGCGAACGTTTCGGCGTGCGTAACTCCGGGGCGATTACCGTAGTAGAGGGCATCGGCGACAACGGCTGTGAATACATGACCGGCGGCATCGTCTGCGTGCTGGGTAAAACCGGCGTTAACTTCGGCGCGGGCATGACCGGCGGCTTCGCCTATGTACTGGACGAAGATGGCGAATTCCGTAAACGCGTGAACCCGGAACTGGTAGAAGTACTGGACGTTGATTCGCTGGCTATCCACGAAGAGCATCTGCGCGGCCTGATCACCGAGCACGTGCAGCATACTGGTTCGCAACGCGGCGAAGAGATCCTGTCCAGGTGGTCAAGCTTCTCAACCCAATTCGCGTTAGTTAAGCCCAAGTCCAGCGATGTCAAAGCCCTGTTGGGCCACCGTAGTCGTAGTGCGGCAGAATTGCGCGTGCAGGCGCAGTAAGGAATTGAAATGAGCCAGAATGTTTATCAATTTATCGACCTGCAGCGCGTTGATCCGCCGAAGAAACCGCTGAAGATCCGTAAGATCGAGTTTGTTGAAATCTACGAACCGTTTTCTGAAGGTCAGGCGAAAGCCCAGGCGGATCGCTGTTTGTCCTGCGGTAACCCCTACTGCGAGTGGAAATGTCCGGTACATAACTACATCCCGAACTGGCTGAAACTGGCTAACGAAGGGCGTATTTTTGAGGCGGCTGAGCTATCGCACCAGACCAACACCCTGCCGGAAGTGTGTGGCCGCGTCTGCCCGCAGGACCGCCTGTGCGAAGGCTCCTGTACGCTGCACGATGAGTTCGGCGCAGTGACCATCGGTAACATTGAGCGCTATATCAACGATAAAGCGTTTGAGATGGGCTGGCGCCCGGATATGACCGGCGTGCGCCAGACGGACAAACGGGTAGCGATTATCGGCGCAGGTCCGGCAGGGCTGGCGTGCGCCGACGTGCTGACCCGCAACGGCGTGAAGGCGGTGGTCTTTGATCGCCATCCGGAAATCGGCGGCCTGCTGACCTTCGGTATTCCAGCTTTCAAACTGGAAAAAGAGGTGATGACCCGCCGTCGCGAGATCTTCACCGGCATGGGTATTGAGTTCAAACTTAATACCGAAGTGGGTCGTGATGTACAGCTTGAAGATCTGCTGAAAGATTACGATGCGGTATTCCTTGGCGTCGGCACCTATCAGTCGATGCGCGGCGGGCTGGAAAATGAAGATGCGGACGGGGTTTTCGACGCTCTGCCGTTCCTGATCGCCAATACGAAGCAGATCATGGGGTTTGGCGAAACCAGCGACGAACCATATGTCAGCATGGAAGGCAAACGCGTGGTGGTGCTGGGCGGCGGCGATACCGCAATGGACTGCGTACGCACTTCCATACGCCAGGGCGCAACGCACGTAACCTGTGCTTATCGTCGTGATGAAGAGAACATGCCGGGTTCCAGACGCGAAGTAAAAAACGCGCGCGAGGAAGGTGTCGAGTTTCAGTTTAACGTTCAACCGCTGGGCATTGAAGTCAATGCCAACGGCAAAGTGAGCGGCGTAAAAATGGTGCGCACTGAAATGGGCGAACCGGATGCCAAAGGCCGTCGGCGGGCGGAGATCGTCGCCGGTTCCGAGCATGTGGTTCCGGCTGATGCGGTGGTGATGGCATTTGGTTTTCGTCCACACAGCATGGAATGGCTGGCGAAACACAGCGTGGAGCTGGACTCGCAGGGACGAATTATCGCGCCGGAACGCAGCGATAATGCTTTCCAGACCAGCAACCCGAAAATCTTCGCCGGTGGCGACATCGTGCGCGGTTCCGATCTGGTGGTGACGGCGATTGCGGAAGGCCGTAAAGCGGCTGACGGGATTATGAACTACCTCGAAGTGTAACCCTTCCGGCTCCCCTGGTTGATGCCTTGTGCTGATGGCTGGGGAGCCGATATTCCTCTCCTCAATATCTCTCCTGCCGATTCTGGAAACCCGCTCGTAAATCGAGATGTAATGCCATGTAAAATCCGTTCATGGATTGATCCGTTTACGCCT
Source organism: Salmonella sp. 741265055_HSA (assembly GCF_046569525.1). Classification (NCBI taxonomy): domain Bacteria; kingdom Pseudomonadati; phylum Pseudomonadota; class Gammaproteobacteria; order Enterobacterales; family Enterobacteriaceae; genus Salmonella; species Salmonella sp. 741265055_HSA. Next base: position 116,067 of record NZ_JBKFSQ010000003.1, read on the forward strand.
GAAGCGTATTGATAGCGTTCTAATTTCACAATAAAACTATCACGTAAGGGATGACATGACGAATCCAACTTTAGTGCCACAGTCTGATGAATATCAGCAAATTCATGACGGTATTATTCGTCTGGTCGATACGGCACGTACCGAGACCGTGCGCAGCATCAATGCCATTATGACTGCCACCTACTGGGAAATTGGCCGACGCATTGTCGAATTTGAACAGGGAGGAGAAGCGCGAGCGGCCTATGGCACCCAGCTTATCGAACGATTATCGGTAGATTTAAGTCAGCGCTATAAGCGCGGTTTTTCCACCAGAAACCTATGGCAAATTCGTACATTTTATCTTTGTTTTCAACACATTGAAATTCCGCAGACACTGTCTGCGGAATTTTCAAATCTCATACCGCTCGCCAAAACATTCCCTCTTCCCTGGTCAGCGTATGTCCGCCTCTTGTCGGTAAAAAATCCCGATGCCCGCACTTTTTACGAGAAAGAGACGCTACGTAACGGCTGGTCAGTTAGGCAGCTCGATCGGCAAATCGCCACTCAATTTTACGAACGAACGCTACTGTCCCACGACAAATCCGCCATGTTGCAGCAGCCTGCACCCGCCGAGCCAAACGTTTTGCCGGAGCAAGCCATACGCGACCCGTTCATTCTGGAATTTCTTAACCTGAAGGACGAGTATTCCGAATCAGATCTCGAAGACGCGCTGCTCAGCCACCTGATGGACTTTATGCTGGAGCTTGGTGACGATTTTGCTTTTGTTGGCCGCCAACGCCGACTACGCATAGACGATAGCTGGTTCCGCGTCGATCTGCTGTTCTTCCATCGTCGCTTGCGCTGCCTGTTGCTCGTTGACCTGAAGGTAGGCAAATTCGGTTATGCGGATGCCGGGCAGATGAATATGTACCTGAACTATGCCAAAGAACACTGGACAATGCCCGGAGAAAACCCGCCAGTCGGCCTGGTTTTGTGCGCAGGGAAAGGCGCGGGGGAAGCGCATTACGCGCTGACTGGCCTGCCAAACACCATCATGGCGAGCGAGTACAAAGTGCAGTTGCCCGACGAAAAATTACTCACAGACGAACTTATTCGTTCGCAAACCATGCTGGAAACTCAACTCACACGCGGTGGTTCACTGACAACGGAGAAAAACTAACGAACCATTAATGCCATGAATGATTATCAAAAAAATATCACACGAAAACGTTTGCTTTATTCTGAGAACTGTATATTATGCGGCGGATTTTTTGGGCAAAATTCATGGAGGCGTTGTGTCGCAGGACAACAATTATAGCCAGGGCCCCGTCCCTCTGGCGGCGCGGAAGGGCGTGATTCCACTGACGTTTGTCATGTTGGGTTTAACGTTTTTTTCCGCCAGTATGTGGACCGGAGGGACACTCGGCACCGGTCTTACCTATCACGATTTCTTCCTCGCAGTTCTCTTCGGTAATCTCCTCCTCGGTATCTACACTGCATTTCTTGGCTACATCGGCGCAAAAACCGGACTCTCCACCCACCTCCTTGCACGTTACTCCTTTGGCGTTAAAGGATCATGGCTTCCCTCGCTGCTGCTAGGCGGCACACAGGTAGGCTGGTTTGGCGTTGGCGTAGCGATGTTCGCTATTCCGGTCAGTAAAGCGACGGGCATTGATGCCAATATTCTGATTGCCGTTTCGGGTCTACTGATGACCCTGACCATTTTTTTCGGCATCTCGGCGTTGACCATTTTGTCTATCATTGCCGTACCCGCGATCGTTATTCTGGGCAGCTACTCCGTCTGGCTGGCGGTCAGCGGCGTGGGTGGGCTGGAGCATTTAAAAACGATAGTGCCGCAGACGCCGCTGGATTTTTCCAGCGCGCTGGCGCTGGTGGTGGGCTCGTTTGTCAGCGCCGGTACATTGACCGCCGACTTCGTCCGCTTCGGACGTCATGCCAAAAGCGCCGTACTGATTGCGATGGTCGCTTTTTTCCTCGGCAACTCGCTGATGTTTATCTTCGGCGCGGCAGGCGCTGCCGCTGTCGGTCAGGCGGATATCTCTGACGTGATGATAGCGCAGGGGCTGCTGCTGCCCGCGATTGTGGTGCTCGGCCTGAATATCTGGACCACCAACGATAACGCGCTGTACGCATCGGGTCTGGGCTTCGCCAATATTACCGGTCTTTCCAGCCGCACGCTGTCGGTGGTGAACGGGATTATCGGTACCGTGTGCGCGCTGTGGCTTTACAATAATTTTGTCGGCTGGCTGACGTTCCTGTCATCGGCCATCCCACCGATTGGCGGAGTGATTATTGCCGACTATCTGTTGAACCGCCGCCGCTATGCCGACTTCAACACCGTGCGCTTTATTCCCGTTAACTGGATTGCTATTCTTTCCGTCGCGCTGGGCATCGCCGCCGGACATTATGTTCCTGGTATTGTGCCCGTCAACGCCGTACTCGGCGGCGTCTTCAGCTATATCCTGCTGAATCCACTTTTCAACCGCAGCCTTGCTAAATCACCAGAGGTCAGCCATGCAGAACAATAACATCACCATTCGTCAGGCGCGTCTGCAGGGACACGAAGGATTATGGCAGATTACGATTGAAAACGGGCGCTTTAGCCGAATTGAGCCTCAGGAAGCCGCATCGTTACCGCAGGGCGAAGTGCTTGATGCCGAAGGCGGTCTGGCTATTCCACCGTTTGTTGAGCCACATATCCACCTGGATACCACGCAAACGGCGGGTGAACCGAGCTGGAACCAGTCCGGCACACTGTTTGAAGGGATTGAGCGCTGGGCAGAACGTAAAGCAATGCTCACGCATGAAGATGTGAAAGCGCGCACGATGCAGACCCTGAAATGGCAGATGGCTAACGGCATCCAGTACGTTCGTACTCACGTTGACGTTTCAGATCCTACGCTCACCGCGCTGAAAGCCATGCTGGAAGTGAAGCAAGAGGTTGCGCCGTGGGTAGACCTGCAAATTGTCGCCTTTCCGCAAGAAGGCATTCTGTCTTATCCCAACGGTGAAGCGCTGTTAGAGGAAGCCGTGCGTTTGGGCGCTGACGTTATTGGCGCCATTCCGCACTTTGAGTTCACGCGGGAATATGGCGTTGAATCGCTGCACAAAATCTTCGCCCTGGCGCAGAAATACGATCGCTTGATCGATGTGCACTGCGACGAAATTGATGACGAGCAGTCTCGCTTTGTCGAAACGGTCGCGGCGCTGGCGCATCGCGATGGCATGGGGGCGCGCGTGACCGCCAGCCACACCACGGCTATGCACTCGTACAACGGCGCGTATGCGTCACGCCTGTTCCGCCTGTTGAAAATGTCGGGGATTAACTTCGTCGCCAACCCGCTGGTGAATATTCATCTGCAAGGACGGTTTGACACTTACCCGAAACGTCGTGGCGTCACGCGAGTGAAAGAGATGCTGGAAGCGGGGATCAACGTCTGCTTTGGCCATGATGACGTCTTCGACCCGTGGTATCCATTAGGCACGGCAAATATGCTGCAGGTGCTGCATATGGGGTTACACGTTTGCCAGTTGATGGGGTATGGGCAAATCAACGATGGGTTAAATCTGATCACTACCCACAGCGCAAAAACCCTGCATTTACAGGACTACGGTCTGAGTGTCGGCAATGCCGCGAATCTGGTTATCTTACCCGCTGAGAATGGATTCGATGCGGTACGTCGCCAGACGCCTGCCCGTTACTCGATTCGCCACGGGCGGGTAATTGCCGAGACGGTGCCGAGCCAGACGACGCTGCACCTGACCCAGCCGGAAGCCGTGACGTTTAAGCGTTAACCCGTCATACCCGCGCTCTCCGGCACATTCGCCACGCAGCCCGTAAGGGGCTGCGTTCGGAAGACTGTTCCGGCAAGAGATTCAGGCCACCAGCAGACTGGCGCGTACTTTCACTACCACTTTCTTGATGTCATCCGGCTCACCCACTGCACATCCCGGTTTATGCGGTTCTCCCGGCATAAACACAGCAAACATCCCCGCTTGCAGCGTAATAGTCTGCTCGTCGGCAATTTGACTACAAAGCTGGTAATCCTCGTCAACATGCATCTCCTCGCACTGGCGAGCGGCACCGGACATCCCAAACGCAATACGCTCGACGCCGGTTAGTAGTAGCTGAATATCAATGTATTGTTCATGCAATTCCGCTTTCTTCTCTGCCGGCATTTGCGTCGTTAACTGCATTACATTCATAAAGATATTGTCGCCCTGCAATTCATAGCGCCCCGGCGCTTTCTCCTGCGGCCTTGCCGCCAGCGCGAGAGTCAAGGCATCCAGCAGTCGCGGATGCAACCCGCAAGAAGGCAACGACTGTACTTCCCCCATCATCATAATGTGTCTCCTTGAGCTAACAAAGCAGCGCCTAATAATCCTGCGTCATGCCGATAGTGAGCGGCGCTCAGTGCCACGTGATAAGGCGCAGGCTCTTGCATCAAAAACGCGCGAACCTGCTCCAGGTATCCCTCAGCTAACCCTACGCTGCCGCCAATAACCACACACTGGCAGCCGGTAATCGCTTTCACATCGGCGATCATCCGCGCTATTACCTGCGCGGATTGGCTTACCAGATGTCGCGCCTGCCGATGACCTTCGCCAGCGCGAATAAACAGGGTTTTGGCGTCGCATCCCGCCAGATCGTCCCGCGCCGCCGCGGCCATCCCTCGTCCGGAGGCGATGGCCTCTACACAGCCAACGCGTCCACAGCCGCATACGGGCCCGTGTGGGTCCGCCAGGGTGTGTCCCAGGTGCCCGGCCAGACCGCCTTTTCCGGTAAGGAGCTTGCCGTCGCAGACAACGCCGCCGCCAACGCCTGTTGAAACGGTGATAAATACCATATCGCGGATATCATCAGGGAGCGCGTGATACTCCGCCCAGGCCGCCGCCTGCGCGTCGTTCACCGCCAGCGTCGGCAGACCTGCGATCGTTTCCAGTGTTTGTACTAACGGAAAGTGTAGCAAGCCGCCCAGATTATGGGGGTTTAGCGCCAGCAACATCCCTTCCTGAATGATCCCGGTAGAAGCTATCGCTACCTGACGCGCCTCTGCCCGTAGCGGTTCAACCAGCGCCTTTAATGCTTCACGTAACGCGTCCGGCGTTTTGCTCGCGGGGGTCGGCAGCTCGCGACGCTGGCTAATGCGCAAGTTGTTGTCGATGAGCGCGGCGGCAAGTTTAGTACCGCCAATATCGATTGCTAACGTAGTCATGACGCCACCTTTTTTAATGCGTCGTTATACCATCCACAGATATGTTCCAGACGGGTAATGGCGGACCCCACCGTCACCGCCCATGCGCCATAACGGATCGCCTCCGCCGCCAGTGCTGGCGAGTTATAGCGCCCTTCAGCTATCACCCGGCATCCGGCGTCATGCAACGCTTTGACTAAGGGCAGATCGGGGTCCTCCGGCGTATCGGAGGTGGTGTAGCCGGACATTGTCGTGCCGATAATGTCCGCGCCTATCCGTTGGCAGGCAAGACCATCGTCCACGGATGAGCAGTCGGCCATCGCCAGTAGATGGTGGTGATGAATGCGCGCCAACAACGCCTCAACGGCTACCGGCCGTTGCCGAGCGGTTCCATCAACGGCGATAATATTTGCGCCGGCCTGCGCCAGCGCATCTACATCGTCGAGAAAAGGGGTAATGCGCACTGGAGACTCATCCAGATCGCGTTTGATAATGCCGATAATGGGTACCGAAACGAGCGAGCGGGCCACACGCAGGTTGTCTATGCCTTCAATACGCACCGCAACCGCGCCCGCCTGTTCCGCCGCCCACGCCATTGCCGCTACAATCTCCGGCTTATCCAGCGGACTGCCCGGAACGGGCTGGCAGGAGACAATCAGGCCGCCAGAAGCGGCAATATTTTTATCCAGTTGTTCAAGTAACGACATACTACTCCCTTACAAATATTGCCCGGTTTAAAACCGGGCAAGCGGATTAACTTTTCGTTTTTACAAAGGCACCTTTACCACTGCCAAGCGGTACGGCTCCGCTGAACGGTTTGTCGTCGATAGCATCGTGGGTGCGTAACGCTTCCGGACGTAGCCAACGCTGTACGCGAGACGGCATATCAAGCCCAATAAGCAGGATCACGACAAACGTCAGGCTGAAAGAGAGCGATGCCAACGCAGTGCCCAAATCCAGACGTTGAGCGATCAGCGCTCCCAGGATCGGCGCCAGCGCGCCGCCGAGCGCGCCGACGTTATAAGTAAAGCCCAGCCCCGCCGCGCGCTGATCGGTATCGAAGTAACCGCCGATCAGTTTCGGCAGAATCCCGGCAATCCCCTGCCCCAACATCTGTTGGAAAAACAGTAGCAGACCCAGAACCCAGACGTTTGTGCCGCCAATCGCAAAGACCGGAATAATGAGGATTTGCGAGGCCAGCAGGCTACAGACATAGGCTTTACGGGTTCCCAACCAGTCGCCAAGAAAACCGCCTACGCAGCAACCAACCGCCGCGCCAAATCCGCTAAAGAACAGGACATTCGCCACCGTATGCGGATCGTAGGCCAGCTCGGTTTTCAGATAAGTAGGTAATAGCGCCTGAATCGGCCAGGAATAGAGGAAAGCAAACAGTACCACCAGCATCAGCATGACGCCAGTGGGCCAGCGTTTACCGCTGCTCTGCACCATAAAACTGATAAAGATAACCGCGCACAGTAGTCCCAGCCCCGCCACAATCGCAGCATTTTGTAGGTTACCGGCAAAGCAGAACCACAGCGCAGCGGCGGCGGCGAAGGTCATTAAAATGTTGATGATGCGATGTTCGCCCCGATAAAGAATGTCGACCATCGTGCGTACCGGCGCTTTACCCGCGTGTTTCTCTTTCCAGTCTTCCGCTTCCGGAATGTTTTTCCGCAGCCAGAGGGCGAAGATAATTGGCAAGATGCCAATGAAAAACAGCGCGCGCCAGCCCCAGACAGGCACCACCAGGCTGTACACCTGCGCGGCAACGACCGCGCCGACGGAGAAGCCGGAAATCAAAAAACCGCTGGCTTTATTGCGTAAATGTTTTGGCCAGCTTTCAATCACATAGGTCGCGCTGGAACCATATTCGCCCGCCATGCCCATACCAATCACCAGTCGGGCGATGAACATGGTGGTGTAACCGGGCGCAAACCCGCAGGCCAGGGTTCCCACCGAAAACAGAATGATGCTGCTGACCATCGCCAGACGACGCCCATAGCGATCGCCCATCGCGCCCAGTAATAACCCGCCGAACCAGCGAGAGATAAAAGCCGCAGAAATCAGGCTTGCCGCCTGTACCGTCGTCAGCCCAAATTCGCTTTGTACCTCAGTCAGTACAAGAGCAATCAACACAAAATCAAAACCATCAAGCAGATATCCCAGCCAGGCAGCGGAAAATGCCCGCCACTGCGCCCGGTTGAGATGGCGATACCACGGGATGTTCTGGGTAGAAGTACTCATTTTACTCTCCCGACGATTTTTGTTGTCGTTATGCCGAATGGCGGCTCCGCCTTATCCGGCCTACTGTTCGCACTGTTGTAGGCCGGGCAAGCGTAGCGCCCCCGGCATTATGCTGTTACGCCTTTTCTTCCATCAGTTGTTGAGCCAGCGCCTTGAGCTCCGGCAAGTATTTTTCATCAACAGGCGCGAACGGTTTACGACACAGCGGCACCGATACCACGTCCATATAATGCAGGACCGTTTTCAGGCCGCGGAATACGCCGGTTTTAATCAGTAAATCAATAACCTTATTGCACTCGGTTTGCAGACGCTGCGCTTTCGCCACATCGCCCTCACGTAATGCCTGCACAATCCCCTGATAACGCCAGCCCATAATGTTGTATGTGCTGCCGATACCGCCGTCCGCGCCCGCCAGCAGGCCGGAAGCGAAGATTTCGTCATAACCGTTGTACAGCACCAGATCCGGATGCGCGCGGCGGATCTGCTCCATCTGGAAGAGATCGCCGGAGGTTTGCTTCAGCGCGCTCACGCCCGGTAATGTCACCAGCGTATTGATCTGATCGAGGGTAAGTTTTACGCCGCTTAACGCCGGAATGTTGTATACCACCATCGGCAATCCATCTGCGGAATCAATGATTGCCCGATAATGGTCACAGTGCTCTTCAAAACTGAAAGGGTAATAAAAAGGCGTCACCGCAGAGACCGCATCAAAACCGTAACGCTTTGCGGCGCTGGCAAGCTGCTGGCTTTCTGCGGTGCTTACCGTCCCGACATGGGCGATCAGCGTGATTTTTCCCTTCGCCTCTTCGGCGACAATCTCCAGTACTTGCTCTCTTTCAGCAAGGTTCTGTACGAATGCTTCCCCGGTGGAACCGCCAACGTACAGCCCGTCGATACCCTGCCCGATGTTAAAACGCACCAGACGGCGCAGGCTTTCGCTATCCAGTTGCTGCTGACGATCAAATGGGGTCAACAACGCCGCCATTACGCCTTGCAATGCTTTTGCCATACCTACCTCTACGGATGATGAATATATTAACTACCTACCTTTATACCTGTTATACCAGATCAAATAAGCAGCAAATAATACAGAACGCTTATAGTGCGATCTGCTTCACTAAACTGGGATCGGAGGCGCGATCGCTACCGCATTTTTTGACTTTTTTTACCGAGCGCGTGCCAGGTAGCGGAAACGCTATTGAGGTGGGTTTGCAGAGCGCGATCCGCTTTATCGGGATCTCGCTGGCGAATAGCATCAACAATCACAATATGCTGTTGATAACTCACGTTATTATGTTCATGCAGCTCACGATCGGGAACGCTTGGGCGAGCGGCGATTAGCCAGTCCAGCAGAGCAACATGAATAGCCATAAAGATCGGATTGCCGGGAATTTCAGCCAGCACCCGGTGAAACTCGACATCCGAACGAATAAACAGCGCGTTGTCATCCAGCGACTGGCTATTAATTTCCAGCGCTTTCGTTAACAACGCGATCTGCTCGTCGGTGGCATGTTCCGCCGCATAGCGCACCAGGCTGGATTCAAAGAAAAGCCGTAGCTGTTCAAAGTGAGCGATGCCGCCAGGATGAGTAAGAAAATCTTTCGCCATACCCGACAGTTCGCTGATGATGGTATCAGCAGAGGGGCGCGAGACGCGGGCGCGTTCGCCGTTATTGATTTGCACCAGACCTTTACGCTTCAGCGCAGCTAACGCTTCACGCACGGAGGGACGTCCCACATTGAAGAAGGCCATTAATTCACGTTCAGACGGTAGCTGTTCTCCCTCGCCAAACTCATGACGGCGGATCATCTGCTCCAGCTCCTCCTCAACCATTTCAGACAGTTTTTTACGCGCCAGCGGACGGCGGCGCAAACTACGCCCGAGGGATGTCGGAGAATCTTCTGCTTGCGAATCAAATGCGTTCATAACGTCCATTCATGAGTGGTCGGTGGCAAATAATAGCAAACTTATCGTAACACAGCTTCAAAAGCAGGGTGAACCCGCGAGGAGACCAAACAAAACAGGCCCTTCAGGGCCTGTTGATTATTTTACTACGCGCAGCGCCGGACGTCCGCCACGCGGCGGAGGCGGCTCGTCATCAGGACTACTGTCGTCATCGTGGTCGGGCTTATCGCCATCAATGACGGACATCACGGTCTCGCTTTCCGCGCCTGCGGTATTGTCATCATCATTTAAGCTGACAACGTCTTCATCATAGGCGGCTTCAGGCTCAAACATGGTGCCTGCGCCGTTTTCACGGGCGTAAATCGCCAGCACCGCAGCCAAAGGCACAGAAACCTGACGGGGAACGCCGCCGAAGCGCGCATTAAAACGCACTTCATCATTAGACAGCTCCAGATTACCTACCGCCCGTGGCGCAATATTAAGGACGATTTGCCCATCGCGCGCATATTCCATAGGGACATGCACGCCAGGCAGCATCACATCCACCACCAGATGCGGGGTCAACTGGTTATCCAGCAACCACTCGTAGAAAGCACGCAACAGGTAAGGACGACGCGGCGTCAACTGTGACAAATCCATACAGGTTAACCCCGACCGAGGCGCATTTCACGTTCAGCTTCGGTTAAAGAAGCCAGGAAAGAATCACGTTCAAAGACGCGGGTCATATAGCCTTTCAGCTCTTTCGCCCCTGCGCCGCTGAATTCGATACCCAACTGCGGTAAACGCCACAGGAGAGGCGCCAGGTAGCAATCAACCAGGCTGAATTCGTCGCTCAGGAAATACGGTTTCTGACCAAATACCGGCGCAATCGCCAGCAGCTCTTCACGCAGTTGTTTACGCGCAGAGTCGGCCTCGGAAGCAGACCCGTTTACGATGACGTTCATCAGCGTATACCAGTCTTTTTCAATACGGTGCATATACAGACGGCTTTCACCGCGCGCGACCGGATAAACCGGCATCAGCGGCGGATGAGGGAAACGCTCATCCAGATATTCCATAATGATGCGAGATTCCCACAGGGTCAGCTCACGATCCACCAGTGTCGGAACGCTTTGATTCGGGTTGAGGTCAATCAGATCCTGAGGTGGATTGTCCTTTTCCACATGTTCGATCTCAAAACTAACACCCTTTTCAGCCAACACAATGCGGACCTGATGGCTATAGATGTCAGTAGGACCAGAAAACAGCGTCATTACCGAACGTTTGTTGGCAGCGACAGCCATGAAAACCTCCAGGTATATTCAGAATTTTTACTGCTACCAGCCACAATGTGACCAGCCAGATGTTATGTCACCCAGGGCGAAAAAAGCCATCATTGCTCAGAAACGAGACAAAAAATGAACATTCCCCGCTATTTGGGCAGAAAATTGGATGATAGTTTACCAGATTTTGTGACCTTTGTGGTGAGTCGATTCTGGAATTGGGGAAAAAGAGATATTCCTGGTCTGAAATGCTCGCCCCACCTGAGATATTGTCTTTCGCCTGTTATGCCTGTACTACCGGTGCGCCCCAGCCATCAAAACTGCCGCCATGTTTTTCAGCCAGATCGGTAAGCTGGCAAGTGATTTCTGTCATATGCCATTGTTGCGGAGCATCGGTGCTGATAAAAGACGCCATAAACCCCTGTTGCGGGTCATTCATTCGAATACTGACCAGCGTTATGCCATACGGTAATGCAGCAATATCTTGCGCCAGGTCGCGCGCTGCGACCTCTGTAGGCAATGTCGCATAATAATCAATAGCGCGCGGAAGCGTCAGATCATCACCTTGTTCCTGTAATCCCCGGCACACACGGGAATCGTGTATCCAGTTCCAGTCGTATCGGGTTGGATACAAGAACTGGCGGTAAAAGTTTCCTTTATCATTGTGACTCTCTCTATAACTAAAAGAGATTTCCGGGCCACCAGCGAGCAATTTATCCAGCGTCTTTTCCCAGTTAAGATCCTCTTCCGACATGAACACAAAATCGCGCCAGCCTTGTTGGGTAACCACACCCACCAGCCAGATCGGAAACGTCTTCCCCTTTTCATCAAGCCAGTCCTCTATACGATTTAAACTCTGTGTTTCATCGGGCTGCGGTAAACCATTTTCATAACAGTTGGTGTAATGAACACGTAAGAACCCGGTATGGATAAGGCGATCAAATTTTTCATCCTGAATGGCGCCGATATCCACACGTATACCCGTAACATGGTCATCCACCGTTGTTATAAAGAATTCCCATTTATTCGACAGCATTAACGACTCTTTCTTAGTAAACAATGAGTTAAAAAATCCCACTGTGACTTCCTTTTCTCTGAGCGTGCATGAAAAATGAATAAGATGAGAATAATGCTAAAGATAGGGAGGAAAAGAGACTGGATTCGGACTTTAGCCATAAAAAAACCCGCCGAAGCGGGTTTTTCGCTAACAGTTGTCTGCCGAAGCAGAAACCCATTAACGTTTGGAGAACTGCGGACGACGACGTGCTTTACGCAGGCCGACTTTCTTACGTTCAACCTGACGAGCGTCACGAGTAACGAAGCCAGCTTTACGCAGTTCGCCACGCAGGGACTCGTCGTACTCCATCAGAGCGCGGGTGATACCGTGACGGATCGCACCAGCCTGACCAGAGATACCACCACCTTTAACAGTGATGTACAGATCCAGTTTCTCAACCATGTCGACCAGTTCCAGCGGCTGACGAACTACCATGCGGGCAGTTTCACGACCGAAGTACTGTTCCAGAGAACGTTGGTTGATAACGATTTTACCGTTGCCCGGTTTGATGAACACGCGAGCTGCGGAACTTTTGCGGCGACCAGTGCCGTAGTATTGATTTTCAGCCATTGCCTATAATCCCGATTAGATGTCAAGAACTTGCGGTTGCTGTGCCGCGTGGTTGTGCTCGTTGCCCGCGTAAACTTTCAGTTTACGGAACATAGCACGACCCAGCGGGCCTTTTGGCAGCATGCCTTTAACCGCGATTTCAATCACACGCTCAGGACGGCGGGCAATCATCTCTTCAAAGGTCGCTTGTTTGATACCACCGATGTGGCCGGTGTGGTGATAGTACACTTTGTCAGTACGCTTGTTGCCGGTTACAGCAACTTTGTCAGCGTTCAGAACGATGATGTAATCACCGGTATCTACGTGCGGAGTGTATTCCGCTTTGTGCTTACCGCGCAGGCGACGAGCCAGTTCAGTAGCCAGACGGCCCAGAGTTTTACCGGTCGCGTCAACAACATACCAGTCGCGTTTTACGGTTTCTGGTTTAGCTGTAAAAGTTTTCATTAAAAGCTTACCCAAATAAATAAGTTACACGTTGGTGAACACCCAAACGTTTTAAATAGTTGAGGTTCACACGACAAAGTCCGGTAAACCTACCCCCTCGGATATGTTTGGCCGGCACAGAGAAAGTTTGGGAAAAAACTCTCTTGTAACGTGGGGTCGCAGGATTATAGAGAAGTCCAGGTCAAAGATCGACCCCTTTTTGCGATTTGCCGCGGGTTTTGTTCAGGCCTGGTTCACCCTCGGTCGCGGAGGTTGCACAGATATAATACCGCATAATGCCGGGGCGCTGCGCTTGTCCGGCTTACGGCATATGCTCCCGCTTGAGGTACTCCGCACTCTGCATCTCTTGCAGGCGTGACAGACAGCGCTGAAATTCAAACTTGAGCCGCTCCCCCTGATAAATTTCATATAACGGCGCGGCGGCGCTGACCACCAGCTTAACGTGGCGCTCGTAAAACTCATCCACCAGTGCAATAAAGCGGCGCGCTTCGTTCTCCATCAGCGGCGTCATGACCGGCACGTCAAACAGCAGAACCGTGTGAAATAACCTTGAGAGCGCAATGTAATCATGCTGGCTGCGGGCCTCGACGCACAGCGTAGCGAAAGAGACCGCTAACGTTTGGTTTTCAACGCCCAGGGTGGATAAAGGGCGATGATTGATTTCCAGCGTCGGAGCGTGCTCGCGCGCGGCCCCCGCTAACGCCAGCCACAGTTTATCCATTTGCCGCCGGGTTTCATCATTAAGCGGCGTTAGCCATAAATGGGCCTGCGTCAGCGTCCGCAGTCGGTAATCGACGCCGGCGTCCACATTCATAATGTCGCAGTGCTGTTTAATGGCATCGATAGCCGGCAGGAAGCGGGCGCGTTGCAAACCGTTGCGGTAGAGTTCATCCGGCGGAATATTGGAGGTCGCGACCAGCGTAATGCCGCGTGCAAACAGCGCTTTCATTAAACCGCCCAGCAGCATGGCGTCGGTAATATCGGTGACGAAAAACTCATCGAAACACAGTACGTCCGTCTCGGTTTTAAACCGATCGGCAATAATGTCTAACGGATCGATCTGTCCCTGTAACGCGGTAAGCTCTTCATGCACGCGCAGCATAAACCGATGAAAATGCAGGCGTAGTTTTCGCTTGCCCGGCAGGCTGTGGTAGAAGAGATCCATGAGCCAGGTTTTGCCGCGCCCCACGCCCCCCCACATATACAGCCCGCGAACCGGTATTTGCGCGTCCGGTTCGTTTTTGCCTAATAATTTCCCCAGTCGCGCTATCAGACCGCCGGGTGGCGTAGCCGACGATTTTTTCGCGGTGAGCGCTTGATAAAGGGTTTCCAGACGGTCGACCGCCTCTTTCTGTACGTCGTCAGGCTGATGGGTGCCTTCGTTGAGTGCCTGGAGATAACGCGATGTAGGGGAAAGGCTTTGCATAATGTTATTGTTATTCCTTGAAAATCGATGTGCCGTCGTTCACGGCTGACGAAAAAAAGGCCGTTCTACACTACGCGATATGCTGTCGGGATTCCACTTCTACGAAATTAGCGGTTATAGTGGCATAATCAGGCGCGGGCATGGAGCCTGGAGCCAACACCCTACGGAAACATAAGACAACGGGAGATGTTCATGACCTGGGAATATGCGCTAATTGGATTAGTCGTCGGTATCATCATTGGTGCCGTGGCCATGCGTTTTGGTAATCGTAAGTTACGTCAACAGCAGGCATTGCAGTACGAACTGGAAAAAAACAAAGCTGAGCTGGAAGAGTACCGTGAAGAGCTGGTTAGCCACTTTGCTCGCAGCGCGGAACTGCTGGATACCATGGCGCATGATTACCGCCAGCTGTATCAGCATATGGCGAAAAGCTCCAGCAGCCTGCTGCCGGAAATGTCTGCGGAGTCGAATCCGTTCCGTAACCGTCTGGCGGAGTCTGAGGCGAGCAACGATCAGGCGCCAGTACAAATGCCACGTGATTATTCTGAAGGCGCGTCTGGCCTGTTACGTAGCGGCGCAAAGCGCGATTAATCGCACGCCGTTAAGAAATTTATCGGGCGCATCGCTTGCGCCCTCTCTCTATCTTTCCTGTCCCAGCTATTATCATTGTTACCAGGCTGAAAATTCAATAACATCAATCTGTTTTGAATTGTCTATCCGTTCATTCAAGGTACGAGAGCAGCATCCATGAAAAAACACACCCAGCTGTTAAGTGCATTAGCGTTAAGTGTCGGGTTAACTCTTTCGGCGCCGTTTCCAGCCCTTGCATCGATACCAGGCCAGGTGCCAGGCCAGGCGGCGCTGCCAAGCCTTGCCCCTATGCTGGAGAAAGTGCTGCCTGCTGTCGTCAGCGTAAAAGTCGAGGGAACCGCCGCCCAGAGCCAAAAAGTGCCGGAGGAGTTTAAAAAATTCTTTGGCGAGGATCTGCCAGACCAGCCGTCCCAGCCGTTTGAAGGACTCGGTTCGGGGGTGATTATCGATGCCGCAAAAGGCTATGTATTAACCAATAATCATGTGATTAATCAGGCACAGAAGATCAGCATTCAACTGAATGACGGACGCGAATTCGACGCGAAGCTGATCGGCGGCGACGACCAGAGCGATATCGCCCTGTTACAAATTCAGAATCCCAGCCAGTTAACGCAAATTGCCATCGCCGATTCCGACAAACTCCGCGTCGGCGATTTCGCCGTGGCGGTCGGTAATCCGTTTGGCCTTGGGCAAACCGCCACCTCCGGAATTATTTCAGCGCTGGGACGCAGCGGGCTTAATCTGGAAGGGCTTGAGAACTTTATTCAAACCGATGCCTCTATTAACCGCGGCAACTCCGGCGGCGCGCTGCTTAACCTGAACGGCGAGCTGATCGGGATTAATACCGCAATCCTCGCGCCAGGGGGCGGGAGCATCGGCATTGGCTTTGCTATTCCTTCCAATATGGCGCAGACGCTGGCGCAGCAGTTGATTCAGTTCGGCGAAATCAAACGCGGATTGCTGGGAATTAAAGGCACTGAAATGACCGCTGATATCGCTAAGGCATTCAAACTGAACGTTCAGCGTGGCGCTTTTGTCAGCGAGGTTTTACCCAATTCAGGTTCGGCGAAGGCCGGAGTGAAATCCGGAGACGTGATTATCAGTCTTAACGGTAAGCCGCTGAATAGCTTTGCCGAACTGCGTTCGCGTATCGCCACCACCGAACCGGGCACGAAAGTGAAGCTGGGCCTGCTGCGCGATGGTAAGCCGCTGGAGGTGGAAGTCACGCTGGATTCCAATACCTCCTCTTCCGCCAGCGCCGAAATGATCGCCCCGGCGTTGCAAGGCGCGACGTTGAGCGACGGCCAACTGAAAGGCGGGGCGAAAGGCGTTAAGATTGATAGCGTCGAAAAAAGCAGTCCTGCCGCGCAGGCCGGTTTGCAAAAAGATGATGTTATCATCGGCGTTAACCGCGATCGCATCAGTTCTATCGCCGAAATGCGCAAAGTGATGGCGGCAAAACCGTCCATCATTGCTCTTCAGGTAGTACGCGGCAACGAGAACATTTATCTATTGCTGCGCTAATCCTGTCTTAAACCGGGCATCAGCCTGCGATGTGATGTCCGGTTAACTCATGGTATGCTGCTGCCGTTCCCTTTTTTAACGACGCCTCCATCATGTTTGTGAAGCTCTTACGTTCGGTCGCAATAGGTTTAATTGTCGGCGCTATTCTGTTGGCCGTCATGCCTTCTTTGCGCAAAATTAATCCTATCGCCGTCCCGCAATTCGACAGTACCGATGAGACGCCAGCCAGTTATAATTTTGCGGTTCGCCGCGCCGCGCCTGCCGTCGTCAATGTCTATAACCGCAGTATGAACAGTACCGCGCATAATCAACTGGAGATCCGCACGCTGGGTTCCGGCGTGATCATGGATCAACGCGGTTATATTATTACCAACAAGCACGTGATTAACGATGCCGATCAGATTATCGTCGCGCTACAGGATGGCCGCGTCTTTGAAGCGCTACTGGTTGGCTCCGATTCGCTTACCGATCTGGCGGTGCTGAAGATCAACGCCACTGGCGGGCTGCCTACCATCCCGATTAATACAAAGCGTACACCGCATATTGGCGACGTCGTACTGGCTATCGGCAACCCATATAATCTGGGACAGACCATCACCCAGGGGATCATCAGCGCAACGGGACGTATTGGCCTGAACCCGACGGGGCGACAGAATTTTCTCCAGACCGACGCCTCGATTAACCACGGTAATTCCGGCGGCGCGCTGGTCAACTCGTTAGGCGAACTGATGGGGATCAACACCCTCTCTTTCGATAAGAGTAATGATGGCGAAACGCCGGAAGGTATTGGTTTTGCGATCCCCTTCCAGCTAGCCACGAAAATTATGGATAAGCTTATCCGCGATGGTCGCGTGATTCGCGGCTATATCGGTATTGGCGGACGAGAAATCGCGCCGCTGCACGCGCAGCAGGGTAGCGGCATGGACCCGATTCAGGGCATTGTCGTTAATGAAGTGACGCCAAACGGCCCCGCCGCGCTTGCCGGTATTCAGGTTAATGATTTGATTATTTCGGTCAATAATAAACCCGCCGTGTCCGCGCTGGAGACGATGGATCAGGTGGCGGAAATTCGCCCGGGCTCTGTCATTCCGGTCGTGGTAATGCGGGATGATAAGCAGCTCACGTTCCAGGTGACGGTGCAGGAATACCCGGCGTCGAACTAAAACGACGCGGCTTTTGCCCGCGTCGTTCGACGGCTAGTCAATAAAGACTGGCCCTGCCGGAAAATGTGCCAGGAAACTCGTGAAGATCAGCAGAGCGGGGAGACTTTTCTCCCCGACGGCTTCTTCACGCAGCGCCTTATCCAGTGCAAGCAGGCTATGCTCCCCCCCTTCCCCCAAAATGCCGCCCATCCAGAGCAGTCGTTGCGCCTGTTGACGCGCATACTGCGATGCGCTTTTCCAGGCGACCAGATGCAGCAACGTTTGTAACAGCAGGATCCGAGACGCGTGACCATCGCGTTGTAATCGCCTGAATACGGGTAATGCAATACTACGTACCGTCGAGAAACCGCTCGCCGCTTCCTCTTCAATCGGCGATAAACCAACAGCCGCCTGTTTGACGAAATCGCATAACTGATTGTGTGTTAATGGCCGCTCGCCTGCGCTCATATACCCTGCGGCAAAACAGAGTAACCCGATACCCTGAGCCCAATCGGTTGATGGCAGAATCCCCTGCGGAACATTCGGTGCCGACGTCTGTGCGGCACAAAGCCCCTCGTCGTAACACTGTGCAAAACGTTGCTCATATATTGCTGAGTTGACGCCAGACCACGGCAGCAAATGCAGCGCTGGCTCAAGCTCAGTTATCTGATTCACCGTCTCAACAACATAATGCAAGATGGTTTCTCTGGATGGCATGGATGTACCTTGCCGAAACGCAACCATTTCACTCATTACTGTGTCCTCATTTTGCGGGAGCAGAATCACTGCTCCCGATTAGATTGGATTACATCGCCAGCACGTACTTCAGCATCACCCCGGCGGCTATCGCCGAGCCAATCACACCCGCCACGTTCGGCCCCATCGCGTGCATCAGCAGGAAGTTCTGCGGGTCTGATTCCAGCCCCACTTTGTTCGACACCCTGGCTGCCATCGGCACCGCCGACACCCCCGCCGAACCGATAAGCGGGTTGATTTTGTTCTTACTGCACAGGTTCAGCAGCTTCGCCATCAGCACCCCGGCCGCCGTCCCAATCCCGAACGCAATCACACCCAGCAGCAGAATGCCCAGCGTCTGCGGCTGCAGGAACTTGTCCGCCACCAGCTTTGCGCCCACCGACAGCCCGAGGAAGATGGTCACGATATTAATCAGCCCGTTCTGTACCGTGTCGCTCAGACGCTCCACCACCCCGCTCTCGCGCATCAGGTTGCCGAAGCAGAACATCCCCAGCAGCGGGGCCGCGTCCGGCAGCAGCAGCGCCACCAGCAGCAACAGCACCGCAGGGAACAGAATCTTCTCCCGCTTGCTCACCGTGCGCAGCTGCACCATGCGGATTTTCCGCTCCTTCTCCGTGGTCAGCGCCTTCATAATCGGCGGCTGGATTAACGGCACCAGCGCCATATACGAGTACGCCGCCACCGCGATGGCTCCCAGCAGCTCCGGCGCCAGCTTGCCCGACAGGTAAATGGCCGTCGGGCCGTCCGCGCCGCCGATAATGCCGATGGCCGCCGCCTGCGGCAGGGTGAAGGAAATCAGGCCGAAGTAGTTCAGCGTCAGCGCCCCCAGCACGGTGGCGAAGATGCCGAACTGCGCCGCCGCCCCCAGCAGCAGGGTGCGCGGGTTGGCCAGCAGCGGGCCGAAGTCGGTCATCGCGCCCACGCCCATAAAGATAACCAGCGGCGCGACGCCGGAGCCAATCGCCACTTTATAGAACAGCGCCAGCACCCCCGGCGTGTAGCCCATGTCCACCGCCAGGTTCTCCATCTGTCCCTGCACCGACGGCAGCGCCAGCGCTAATGCCTCTTTAATGGCGTGCACGTCCGGCGCGCAGTTGAGCTTCGCGGCAATCACCGCCAGCTGCCCGGCGTCGTGGTGCGCCAGCAGGCTTTCCAGCGCGGTCAGCGCCATGCCCGCTTCCGGGATATTGGAGAGCAGGCCGCCGAAGCCAATCGGCAGCAGCAGTAACGGTTCGAACTTCTTCGCTATCGCCAGCCACAGCAGCAGCATGATGGCCTGGCCTGCGCCAAGGTGCATCAGCCCCATGCCCTGAAGCAGGGCGTTCAGACTTTCCATTTCCGCTCCTCGTCCTTACGCCAGCGTCATCAGGGTGTCGCCGACGGAAACCGCGTCCCCGGACTTCACCGCGATACCGCGTACCGTCCCGGCCTGCGCGGCGCGGATTTCGGTTTCCATCTTCATGGCTTCCAGAATCAGCAGCACGTCGCCTTCGGCCACCGTCTGGCCCTCGGTGGCAATCACCTTCCAGATGTTGCCCGCCAGCGGGGCGGCTACCGGGGTGCCGGCGCCTGCCGGAGCGGCAGCCTGAACCGGTGCGGAAGACGGGGTGGCAGTAGTGAGCTGGCTGATATCGCCGCCGTCGCTGACTTTGACCACAAAGGCTTTGCCTTCCACTTCCACGGTGTAGATACCGGAAGCGGCAGGCTTCTCTGCTTTTGCCACCGGCTGCGCGGCTTCCGCCTGCGGCACCGGCTCAAACGCCGCCGGGTTGTGGCGGTTCTCAAGGAACTTCAGGCC
Organism: Salmonella sp. 741265055_HSA; assembly: GCF_046569525.1. Taxonomy (NCBI): domain Bacteria; kingdom Pseudomonadati; phylum Pseudomonadota; class Gammaproteobacteria; order Enterobacterales; family Enterobacteriaceae; genus Salmonella; species Salmonella sp. 741265055_HSA. The sequence continues at coordinate 135,981 of NZ_JBKFSQ010000003.1, forward strand.
GATTTGCGGGAACAGCGCCACGGTGAGCACGTCGTCGATGGCGTTTCCCGCCAGAGTAATGCCCTTCTCCTGCGCCTGGCGCCTGACGTCCGCTTCCAGTTCAGCCAGTTCCGGTTTGAGTAAATCCGCCGGGCGGCAGGTCACCGGGGCAGCACCTTCCAGCACGCGGGCCTGTAGCGCGGCGTTCACCGGCACCGGCGTGTGGCCGTATTCGCCTTTCAGAATGCCCGCCGTTTCTTTGGCAATGGTTTTGTAGCGTTCGCCGGTCAGGACGTTGAGCACCGCCTGGGTGCCGACAATCTGCGAGGTGGGGGTCACCAGCGGGATAAAGCCGAGGTCCTCGCGCACGCGGGGGATTTCCGCCAGCACCTGGTCGAGTTTGTCCGCCGCGTTCTGCTGCTTCAGCTGGCTTTCGAGGTTAGTGAGCATTCCGCCCGGCACCTGCGCCACAAGGATGCGGCTGTCGTAGCCTTTCAGCTGGCCTTCAAAGGCGTGATACTTTTTGCGCACCTCGCGGAAGTACGCGGCGATGCTCTCCAGCTTCAGGATATCCAGACCGGTGTCATGCTCAGTACCTGCCAACGTCGCCACCAGCGCTTCGGTGGCCGGGTGGCCGTAGGTGGCGCTCATGGAGGAAATCGCCGTGTCCACGCCGTCAACACCCGCCTCGATAGCCTTCAGCAGCGCCATCTCCGCCATGCCGGTGGTGGCATGACAGTGCAGGTGCAGGCGCACCTCAAAACGTTTTTTGATTTCGCTGACCAGCTCATACGCCGCCATCGGCGTGAGAATGCCGGACATGTCCTTAATCGCGATGGAATCAACGCCGGTTTCCAGCAGCTGTTCGGTCAGGTCCAGCCAGGTCTGCAGCGTGTGTGCCGGGCTGGTGGTGTAAGAGAGCGTGCCCTGGGCGTGTGCGCCGTGGCTGCGCACCGCCTGCAGGGCGGCTTTCATATTGCGCGGGTCGTTCATGGCATCGAAGACGCGGAACACGTCCATGCCGTTTTTCACCGCGCGTTCGACAAAACGCTCCACCACGTCATCGGCGTAGTGGCGATAACCGAGCAGGTTCTGGCCGCGCAGCAGCATCTGCAGCGGGGTTTTGGGCATGGCTTTTTTGAGTTCACGCAGGCGAACCCACGGGTCTTCGCCGAGGAAGCGGATGCAGGCGTCAAAGGTGGCACCGCCCCAGCACTCCAGCGACCCGTAGCCCACGTCGTCGAGCTGAGCGGCAATCGGCAGCATATCGTCAAGACGCAGGCGGGTAGCGAACAGGGACTGGTGGGCGTCACGCAGGACGACGTCGGTAATGGCAATGGTCATGGATCCCTCCGGGAAATTAAACGTGGTGGCGGTGATGGTGAATGGCGGCGGCAATCACCGGCTTTAAGCGGGTGAAGTCGTCCACGACGGGAACGGCGCGCGGTGCGGGCGCGGCGACGGGTTCCGGGAAGAAGCGAGTAATCACGGCGGACATGCCGCGGATGGCGAAAATCAGCAGGAACAGAAACGCCAGCACGAACCCCATGCCGAGAAACATCAGGGTGAAGCCTTCACCTAATAGCAGAGCTGCATTAGTCATAAAATAGCCTTCAGGCAGGAGGCACGATAATGGGGCTATTTATGACGATGAAATAATAAGGGTGGATTTCCCTGAGCCGCCCCCGGCCAGAGCCCTTGGTTATTATTATCGTCATAACGTATTACCGCCATTATCGTGCAATTTACGTAATCAGGTTTATTTGATGAAACTTACGTTCTGGCATATTTCATCAGCGACGATCTCTTTACGCTGATTAAAAATAATTTTGTTCTGTTCAAACAGATTATTCCCATGGGTATCAATAGAAACAATCAGCGGGCCAAACTCTTTAACCCGACAAACCCACAGCGTTTCCGGCATCCCCAGATCGCGCCATTGGGCATCTTCAATTTCTTCCACGCACACGGCGGCTACAACCGCACAACCGGCAGGGAATACGCAGTGCAGCGCTTTGTGTTCAGCACAGCCCTCTTCGGTACCTTTACCCATACCGCCTTTACCCACAATTAATTTCACGCCGGTCTGCGCAATAAATTCTTTTTCGAATTTCTCCATTCGCATACTGGTGGTTGGTCCAACGGAGACCATTTCAAACTTATCATCTTCGTCTTTAATTGGGCGGACAATGGGGCCAGCGTGTAAAATAGCGCCGCCGCGAACATCTACCGGAAGTTCGCGACCACCTTCAATTAAACGGCGATGGGCTACGTCACGGCAGGTAACAATATGACCGTTGAGATAAATAATATCGCCAGCCTTAATATCCGCTAAATCTTCATCTTTAATTGGCGTAGTCAGGATTTTTTTAGTCATCAGAAATTCACTCCGCTGTGAGACGTAATGGTGTAATTCAAATCTTTATCGAAAACGATGTGCCCTTTACGGTGCGACCAGCAGCCGACGTTTACCGCCACGCCGATGGTAGAAGGATGACGCGCGGTGTTTTCAATGTTCACGCCCATAACGGAGGTATTACCGGACATCCCCTGCGGCCCCAGGCCAATTTTGTTAATGCCGTCTTCCAGCATTTTTTCCAGCGAGGCTGCACGCTCATTCTCGTTATGCGAACCGATCGGACGCATCAGCGCTTTTTTCGATAGCAGTGCCGCCGTTTCAACAGAGGTCGCTACGCCCACGCCAACCAGCAGCGGCGGACAAGCGTTGAGGCCGTAGCTGGTCATCACATCCAGTACAAAGCGGGTCACACCTTCATAGCCTGCACCCGGCATCAGCACCATCGCTTTCCCCGGCAGAGAACAACCACCGCCCGCCATATAGGTATAAATGCTGCACTGATCGGAATTGGGAACGATCTCCCAGAAGACCGTCGGCGTACCTTTACCCACGTTTTTACCGGTGTTGTATTCATCAAAAGTTTCTACGCTGTTGTGGCGCAGCGGAGAATCTACAGTTGCTTTGATCACCGCCTCACGCAACAACGCTTCCAGCTCGCCAATCAGCGGAAAGTTCGTCCCGCACTCCACCAGAAACTGAATGACACCGGTGTCCTGGCAGGAAGGTCGATCCAGCTCTTTCGCCAGACGCTGGTTCTCAATCATGGTAGTAAAGATGACGTCGGCCAGTTTACTGGTCTCTTTCTTATGCAAATCTTCCAGTTTTGCAGTGACATCATCAGGCAAAACTTTGCCGGTATATCCCACAAACTTGGCCATAACGTCGGTCATATGGGATATCTGTTCACTTTTGCTCATAAATGCTCCTTAGTCAGAACAGCTTCCGTTAATTACGGATGAAAAGGGAAAAGGATTGGCAGCAGGATCAAGCTGACAATGGTTGAAACGATAATCAGGGGGATACCGGCCTTAGCGTAGTCGACAAACTTATAGCCGCCCGCGGAGAGCACCATCATGTTGGCAGGCATACCGATAGGGGTTGCGTAGGCGCAGGAACCGCCAATGACCGTCGCCATCAGAACCGCACGAGGGTCGGCCCCCATACCTGCGGCAATGGACAAACTCACCGGCACCAACAGCGCTGTCGTTGCGGTATTGGACATAAAGTTGGTCATCACAACGGATAAGGCGAAAACGGCGATCAGCAACATGAACGGTGAGGAGTTTTGCCCCAGCATGCCGATCACATAGTCCGCAACCAGCTTGCCTGCCCCGGTCATTTCCAGCGCTTTTGCCAGCGCCAGGGTGCCGCCAAAGATAAAAATAGTCTGTGAATCAATGGCTTTATAGGCCTGTTTTTCCGTGAGTACACCACTCACGACCAGTACCAGCGCACCGATGCAGCCGATCACGGCGAGGCTAATGCCAATCTTTTTCTCGAAAATCATGCCGAGGATGGTGACGACCAGTACCACTAGCGACAGCAGCTGTTTCCACTGTGGAACATGGCTGTAGTCACGTTGCTCCCCGACGCTCCCCACCTCACCGCCGGTCGCATTATTCGGCAGAAAGCGATAGCCAATAGTCAGGAAGTAGAGAATGCCGCAGATGAGCATCGGGAGACCGATTTTTGCGTATTCAAAAAAGCCAAAGCCGCCGCCAATATTCTGTAGCGCAGACTGCGCGATAAGATTTCCCGGCGCGCCAATTAACGACAGGTTACCGCCAAGCGCCGCCGCAAAAACCAGCGGCATCAGTAGACGAGAACGCGAGAAGCCCGATTTTGCCGCCACGCCGATCACCACCGGAATCAAAACCGCAGCGGTACCGGTGTTAGAGAGGACGCCAGACATCAAACCCACCACCACCATAATGGTGAAGATCAGCTGTTTTTCTGTTTTCGCGAAGCGCGTGATGACGCCTCCCACTTTGTTCGCCATACCGGTCTCGAACAACGCACCGCCCACGATGAACATCGCGACAAAGAGGATGACGTTAGTGTCGATAAAGCCAGCAAAGGCCTGTTTGATATTCAGAACGCCGGTGATAACTAAGGCCACGCAGACAATCATGGAAGTGACGGCCAGCGGCACTTTTTCCCATACAAACATGACGATAGCGAACACCAATAAACATAGGGTAAGGGTAATGGGTTCCATATTTATAATTATCCAATCAATGATATATGATATTGTATCCAATGTTGACGAGGAGAAATTATTCCCATACAAAAACTAAGTCAAATCGTTTCTCAGGAAAGATGCAGGAGTGAGATCTACATCAAGATCGTAGTTGGATCGTTACTGGACGTGATTAATAGAATTGAAGAATTGGTTGAAGCGCCTGCGATGCTCACGCAGGCGAAAAGATCAGGCAGAAGGGTCACCAACATAGCGGGTCAGCATATTCTCCATCGAGCGAATAATGTGTTCGCGCATACGCTGGCGTGCCAATGTTTCGTCATGAAGTTCAAGAGCTTGCAGAATACTTTTATGTTCCTGAATGGAAATCACGGCATACTCTTCTTCGGTGACCTTATGCCCCATCGACAGACCATTCCACATATTACAGAGCAACATTTTCATTTTTTCGTTGCCAGCAACATTCCATATTTCCATATGAAATGCCTGATTCAGGTCGGAGTATTCCGCCGAGTTATTTTCCGCGAGAGCCTTTTCAGCAGCATAATGCACCTGGGCTATCCGCGAGATATCGGTGCCAGGACGAGAAGCTTTAGCCACCGCCTCACTTTCTAACAGCGCGCGAATTTCATAGTGTTCACGGATCGTTTGTTCATTGATGCCCAACACCACCGCCCCTTTATTAGGGCGCACTTTTATCAGCCCATCCGCCGCCAGAATCTGAAACGCCTCGCGCACTGGCATACTGGACACGCCGACCATTCCGGCAATGCCTTCTAACGTAATCTCCTGCCCTTCCACTAACTCCCTCGAAAGAATCGCTTTACGCAGCACCGCCGCGACCTGTTCTTTCGCTGAAAGAAGCTTAATCTTCCCTAACTTAGGCTTCTGCACTTTCCCAATCCTTCATATGTTGACGCATTATTTCTGCTAAAGAGAGGAAATAACGCTGCATAACTTGCCCAATCTCATCACGCCGCCCCTGGCGTATGACGTCAGCCAGTTCAGCGAAAAGCTGCGCCGACTCCTGATTATCTTTTTTCAGATGCAAAATAACATAAGAGACATAACCGTCCAGGAACTGCTGATACACCTTTTCCAGATAGCGGTTATTCACATAAGAAATCAGCATCGCATGACACTCCAGTTCGCAGGATTTGTCTTCTGCGACAGCCAGCGCTTGCGCACGTATCAGGAGGGCATCGCCTACTTCGCTGGGTATCAGCGAAAACATTTCGGCGGCCATCGCGGCAATCACGCGAAAAATATGACTCACGCGATCGGCCTCAAGATGCGCGACCTGCATGTGCCTGTTGGGCAGTCGGATTAAAAAACCTTCCTGTTCGAGTGACTGTAGCGCTTCTCGAACCGGCATTCGTGAAAGACCGAGCTGCTCCGCAATACTTTCCTGCGCGAGTTCTTCTCCCGCTTTTATATTGCCGGAAAGAATTTCATAGCGAAGCATTTGCGTAATGTGATCGCGGGTTTGCGTTCTTTGGATCTTTTTCACGACGTTCTCGTTAATAACCGATAAGACGTGAGGAGTTTAGCAGATTTAGTGCTTGATTTCGTGGCTTGTTTACAGTCAAAGAAGCCGGAGCAAAAGCCCCGGCATCGGGCAGGAACAGCTTATTTATTAATAAAATCTTCACCCAACTGAATATCTTTTTTCAGCGTATCCAGCATAGCGTCCAGCGAATGTTGCTCGAAAGCGCTCAGTGTGCCGATGGATTTACGCTCTTCTACACCGTTTTTACCCAGCAGCAGCGGCTGAGAGAAGAAACGGGCATACTGACCGTCGCCTTCCACATAGGCGCATTCCACCACGCCTTTTTCGCCCTGCAGAGCGCGAACCAGTGAAAGACCGAAACGAGCGGCAGCCTGACCCATAGAGAGGGTTGCCGATCCGCCGCCGGCTTTCGCCTCGACGACTTCAGTACCGGCGTTCTGAATACGTTTAGTCAGCTCGGCCGCTTCTTGTTCGGTAAAACTTACGCCTGGAATCTGCGACAGCAGCGGCAGAATCGTCACGCCGGAGTGTCCGCCAATCACCGGAACTTCAACTTCCGTTGGCAGCTTACCTTTCAGCTCTGCAACAAAGGTATTAGAGCGGATGATATCCAGCGTGGTAACGCCAAACAGTTTGTTTTTGTCGTATACGCCTGCTTTTTTCAGCACTTCCGCCGCAATCGCAACGGTGGTGTTCACCGGGTTGGTGATAATGCCCACGCACGCTTTCGGGCAGGTTTTAGCGATCTGCTGCACCAGGTTTTTCACGATGCCGGCGTTAACGTTAAACAGGTCGGAACGGTCCATACCCGGCTTACGCGCCACACCCGCAGAAATCAGTACTACGTCAGCGCCTTCAAGCGCCGGGGTTGCGTCTTCACCGGAGAAACCTTTGATTTTTACAGCGGTGGGGATGTGGCTCAAATCAACGGCCACACCGGGAGTCACTGGAGCGATGTCGTACAGGGAGAGTTCTGAACCTGAAGGCAGTTGGTTTTTTAAAAGTAATGCCAGCGCCTGACCGATACCACCAGCAGCGCCGAGGACTGCGACTTTCATCCTAAACTCCTTATTATATGATTAACTAAGTGTCTATTGCTCCGCGGCGGCGACCTTAATTCACAAATTCAATGATTACAATCCTCACTCATCAAGAATGCGGAGTCGCGCAATTTTGGCTTTTATGCATTTAATTTGCGTAATCCGGATCGACTGCAACCAGAGAGCAACGTTCCTACAGGTGGTGACAATATACCCTACTATCCTCTCAAAACAACATCATTTTGATAACAATTAATTTACTTTTAATCTTATTTGCGAGGCGTGACACAGGCATGTTTCTTGATAACGAAATTTGATAAAATTCCGCTCTTTCATAACATTATTTCAGCCTTAAACAAGGCAGACTGTTTGCATAAAAATTCATCTGTATGCACAATAATGTTGTTTCTACTGCCATATTACGGGTGACTTATGCGAAGCTCGGCTAAACAAGAAGAACTAGTAAGAGCGTTTAAAGCGCTCCTCAAAGAAGAAAAATTCAGCTCACAGGGCGAAATCGTCCTCGCGTTGCAGGATCAGGGCTTTGAAAATATCAATCAGTCCAAGGTCTCGCGCATGTTGACTAAGTTCGGCGCAGTGCGTACACGTAACGCAAAAATGGAAATGGTGTACTGTCTTCCGGCTGAACTGGGCGTCCCAACAACATCCAGCCCGTTGAAAAATCTGGTGCTGGATATCGACTATAACGACGCTGTCGTGGTGATTCATACCAGCCCCGGCGCGGCACAACTCATTGCGCGCCTGCTGGATTCACTGGGGAAAGCAGAAGGTATTCTCGGCACGATTGCCGGCGACGATACTATCTTCACTACGCCTGCCAGCGGCTTTTCCGTAAGAGATCTGTACGAAGCCATTCTGGAACTTTTTGAACAAGAGCTTTAGTCCCACTTCCTCCGTCGTCGTACGGCGGAGGCACCTTTTTGTCCCCTCCCCTCGCCGCTTTCCTGTACGGCTATCATTTGGCAAATCATGCCCTTAAACATTCACCAAATGAATGACAAATCAAAAAAACGCACAAAATGTCAAATTTTTTAACCAATTGATTTTCTTTTATTTTTCAAACGACAGCGGCGAAAAACAGCAATTTTAATTCCATAACGTTATAAAAAATAAAATTTTTAATATTTTTAAAAAGCAGAAACAATTAGCGTGGTATTAATTAATCGCGTGATTAGTGTATACTTAATTTTGTGATGAGGGTCACGAAACAAAGACCCCAGTAAAGGAATTCGACGAGGTAAAAATCATGAAAATCAAAACCACTGTTGCAACATTAAGTATTCTGTCCGTTCTCTCTTTTGGCGCTTTCGCCGCAGAACCTATCAGCGCAGAGCAAGCGCAAAATCGTGAAGCAATCGGATCGGTTTCAGTCAGCGCTATCGGCTCATCGCCTATGGATATGAACGCCATGCTGAGCAAAAAAGCGGATGAACAAGGCGCTACGGCCTACCACATTACCGAAGCGCGTAGCGGCAGCAACTGGCACGCCACTGCCGAACTGTACAAATAAAATTCACCTGCCATCGCATATAACGTGTCGTTACTTCGCGGAGATATCGCATAAGAAAAGCCCATTAATCCGCGAGGTTGACCCTATAAAGGAATAAAAGACCATGAAAACGAAATACATTATCGCATCACTCGGCCTGGCCACTCTGCTCTCTTTCGGCGCAAATGCCGCAGTACACCAGGTCAACACGGAACAGGCGCAGAATCTGCAACCGATGGGCACCATTTCCGTCTCGCAGATTGGCAGTACGCCAATGGATATGCGCCAGGAGATCGTCGCTAAAGCTGAAAAAGCAGGCGCTAATAGCTATCGCATCATCGAATTAAAAGAAGGTGATAACTGGCACGCCACCGCCGAGTTGTATAAGTAAACCCTCGTCGTCTAACCCGACGACTTGCCCCCGCCTGTCGGGGGCTTTTTTATACTTTTTCAATGCCGGACATTAAATCGTAGCCGCCCCTCCAGCTCTTCTTCCGCTTCATCAAAGAGTAAAATCAGCGCCCCGTAGCGCCTGCGCAGTTTATCAGGCAGGTGAACGAACTCAATCTCTAGCGGTAGGGGTAAGATATCGCTCATTACCGCATCCCATAATGTATCAAGATCGCTTACTTTCTCACTGGCAAGACCAAACGTCTGCGTAAACTCGCGATAAAAATCGCTTTGGTTTTTAATATCATTAAAATCAAAAGTATAGACATTCATAGCCAGCCACCATCCCCGACAGACAATTGTCTGTTTTACTACTAAGCATCATTATGCAGAGGTTTCACTTCCAGAAACGCTTTTAGCCCCGGAGCACTCTTGCGCTGTTTTTGTATCTCAAATAAGTATAGTCATAAAAAAACCGACGCTTTTGGCATCGGTTCTTGTGGGTTAGCTATCGGTAAGCGCGTTCTGGTATTTATGTAACATGCCCGTCAGGCGTTTAACCGGTTCCGTCACCTGCGGCGGCGCCTCCCAGATACGTAATTTCTCCTGATAGATATCCAGCTCATCCAGCAACTGACCAAAGTAGCGTCGCCGTTTATCATCGCTTCCGGCGGAAATAACATGGTCTGCGGTACGACGAAGCTGGCGGTGGAACACTGACAGATCTTCATTAACCGGTATCGGCGCGTCGCGCAGACGTTGATGAGCAATGATCATCGTTAGCGCCAGGCGAAACTTCGGCAAATCGCCAGGGAATTTATTCATCAGCAAAAAGAGTTGCTGATATAACGCAGGCAGACGGTTTTCTTTACGACGTACCACGTTGGTCGTCATTGCCGAGACCGCAGCGGAAACAAACTGATTAAGCAGCACGCGACCGGTTCGATCTTTGGATTTATCACGCACCAGCAGGATGACGATAAACGCCAGCATACAGCCGACAATTTGCCCCAACGCGCTGTCGAGGAACTGGCTGAAATGGAACGTCATCGGATTATCCAACACAATAATGTTAATCGTACTGGCCAGCGCCCCCATCGACCCCAGACGCCGTTTCTGGACCTCAATGCCGATAAAGAACCCCAATACCGCCAGGCTCAAACATAACAACAGCATACTTTGCTGCGTATTGGGAATAATCACCAGGAAATAGAGCAATCCCAGCGGCAACGCCGCCAGAGTGCCATAAATAAAATCAATGCAGACCATGCGCGGATTGGGTAAACGCATCGCCAGCGAGGTCACCACGGCAATCATCACCATCGCGCCATTACCCGATGTCCAGCCGGTCCATAGCCAGAATAATGTCCCCAGAATGCAGGAAAGCGTGGTGCGCCAGAAGTTCACCATCGCATGGTGGCGTTCAGCGGATTCCACTTTAACCACGGGTTCGCCTTGCAGGATCTCTTCTTCCGTCGCGCTGATTTTGGTGTTGCTGATCACGCCGCGTTTAAGCAGCAGATAGCGCGTCGCAGCGCCTACCCAGCTATAAAGCGTGACGGGCGTTTCGCGCTCGCCGGTCCAGACAATAACACGCCGCATCCGTTTTAACTGCCTGTGGACGTCCTGTACCGTTTCAACCGGCGTCTCGAACAGTTCCCGGAATGTATCGGTAATCAGTTCCGGCCGCGTGTTTTGAATAAGATAAGTTTCACAGGATTGCGTAATCAGCGTGAGCGAAAGCGTATTCAACGCTTTCAGGCGGCGGTTAGCGCGTACCCAGCGCGAAGATTCCATATTCAGATTACTTCGCATCCCCTCCAGCGCCGCCGTGCGTCGCACCAGATCGCCCCAGGCGTTGTCGACTTCTTCGCTGTCGCCATGCTTAATACAAAGTTGCATTAGCTGATATTGCGCTACCAGTAAACTGTCCAGTTCGCGATCAACCTCCTGCTTTATCGATCGCGGCGAAAAAAGCAGATCTGCTAAAATAGCGCAGCCAATGCCGATGACGATTTCGCTACAACGCTCAAGCGCAAATTGCGGCGTGAGCAGCGGCTCCGTCTGAATGGTAATCACAATGATCAGCGCAGTATAACCTGACAGTCCCCACGCATAAGAGTTTTCGATCCGTACTAAAGAGGAGATCCAGGTACAAAAACCGGCCCAGACACAGCACACCAGAATCATCAATAGCGGCGCGCGGATCATAGCGATAATGATGATAAGCGCGGCGATACAGCCAATAAACGTCCCGATAATACGCAACATTCCGCGATAACGGATAGCGCCGGAATAGGGTTCTCCGCCGGCGGCAAATGCCGGGCCTGCCGCCACGATCGCGGCGGTCAGCACCGCCCAACGCGGCGTCTCCAGTTGAAAATGGAAGCCGATAAATAATGCCAGCACAATGGCGCACGCCAGCTTTACCGCAAAGCGAATGTGCTGGTTGGCAATGGAGAAAATGCCCATGACGATTAACCGAATTCGCGCAGCCGGTGCGCCAGTTTACGGAAGAAGGAGTCCTGGCTTGCGTCACGATCCTGCTTACCGGTGATCACGACGGTTGCCGTCGTACCGGCAGGCCACAAATTCCCCTGCTGCTCGTCAAGCCGGATGCGCACCGGAACACGCTGGGCCAGACGCACCCATTCGAGGTTAGAGTCTATCGTCGCCATCCCTTTCGCATCGCTGGTACTGCTGGCATTCGTTACCCCTGCCGCCACGCTATCGACGGTCCCTTTTAATACCCGGTTGCTGCCGAGCGGCGTGATTTCGGCACGATATCCCGGACGCACGCCTTCCAGCTTGGTCTCTTCCATATAGGCCTGCACGTAAAAAGAGTTCTTTTTCACCAGGGCGACGGCTGTGGAACCGCGGGTAATAAATTCACCGGCATAAACATTGAGGTTAGTCACCCAGCCATCGGCAGGCGCGCGAATGACGGTGCGCTCCAGATCGAGTTTAGCCAGATCGCGCGTCGCCTGGGCTTTAGCCAGTTGATGCAGTACCGTCTGCAAGACATTGTTCGCCTGATCGATCTCTTCCCTGGACATCGCCTGTACGCCGAGGCGATTACGGCGACCGGCTTCCTGGCGTTTTTCCTTCGCCAGTACCTGATAATAGGCTACATCAGCTTCCGCTTCCGCCAGCGCTTTTTGATAGCGTGGCTGATCGATGGTAAACAGGACCTGATCCTTTTTCACCAGTTGGTTATCATGCACGTTTACATGGGTAATCAGGCCCGCGACATCCGGGGCAATAGCGACGACATCGGCGCTAAAACGCGCGTCGCGCGTCCAGGGAGATTCGGTGTAATACACCCAGGCGCGGAAAATGGCGATAAAGGCCAGAATAACCAGTACGAGGGTAATGGCCGTACGGGAGAGTTTTCTTGTTAGTGTTTTCACTTCAACCTCAAACGAACAGGCGCGATATTAAATAAAACAGACAACAATACAGCGCAGTATTGAACAGAGCCGGATGCCAGACAAAATCATAGATGCCCGTCGGCACTAGCATCCGACGCACCAGCCAAAAAATAGCCAGTGACAAAAGCAATTCGAAAAATATCGGTGGGAAGGAAAGACCAAACACCACGATAACGGGAAACAGACTCATGTTGACCTTGATTTCTGAGAGAGAGAGCAGGCGATAGATTGTTAAGCTACATCGCCGCAGAGAAGGGCAAGAGACGCCAGGCGAGAGCGACATAGCTCTTATTCGAATAATAGTATATTAACGTAATTGTTATGCTGTTATCTATATTATGTGATCTAAATCACTTTTAAGCCAGAGTGAATAATGGAACGATTAAAACGAATGTCGGTATTCGCCAAAGTTGTCGAGTTTGGCTCTTTTACCGCCGCAGCCAGACAGCTGCAAATGAGCGTATCGTCCATCAGCCAGACTGTGGCGAAACTGGAAGATGAGCTTCAGGTTAAATTGCTCAACCGCAGCACACGCAGCATTGGGCTCACCGAAGCTGGAAAAATCTATTATCAGGGCTGTCGTCGTATGCTGCATGAAGTGCAGGATGTTCACGAGCAGCTTTACGCTTTTAATAACACGCCTATCGGTACATTGCGTATCGGCTGTTCTTCAACCATGGCGCAAAATGTGCTGGCTGGGCTTACCGCAAAATTATTAAAAGAATATCCCGGTCTGGCGGTCAATCTGGTGACAGGAATTCCGGCTCCGGATTTAATTGCCGACGGGCTGGACGTGGTGATCCGCGTAGGCGCGCTGCAAGACTCCAGCCTGTTTTCCCGTCGACTCGGCGCGATGCCGATGGTTGTGTGCGCCGCCAAGCCCTACCTCGCTCAGTACGGCGTCCCGGAAAAACCCGCCGATCTCAGTAGCCATTCCTGGCTGGAATATAGCGTGCGCCCGGATAATGAGTTTGAACTTATCGCGCCGGAAGGAATTTCTACCCGACTGATTCCACAGGGGCGGTTCGTCACTAACGATCCGATGACGCTGGTACGCTGGCTGACCGCCGGAACCGGAATCGCCTATGTGCCGCTGATGTGGGTGATCGATGAGATCAATCGTGGCGATCTGGAGATCCTGCTGCCTCGCTATCAGTCCGATCCCCGTCCGGTGTACGCGCTGTACACCGAAAAGGATAAGCTGCCGCTTAAAGTGCAGGTAGTGATTAACGCGTTAACTGACTATTTTGTCGATGTCGCACACCTGTTTCAGGGGATGCACGGGCGAGGGAAAGAAAAATAAAAACACCGGGTAATTGCTGAAGACGATTGTAGGCCAGATGCCACCCGACGCAGACATTGCCTGGTGGCGCTGCGCTTATCAGGCCTGGGCGACACACACCACAGGCCTGATAAGGCGGACAGTTATGCGGTGCCGCCAACCGTCAGGTTATCGACTTTCAGCGTCGGCTGGCCTACGCCTACCGGCAGACTTTGACCCTCTTTACCGCAGACCCCCACCCCGTTATCCAGCTTAAGGTCGTTGCCGACCATGGAGATCTGTTGCATCGTTTCAATGCCTGATCCAACCAACGTCGCGCCCTTCACCGGCGTCGTGACTTTGCCGTTTTCAATCAGATACGCTTCCGAGGTAGAGAACACAAACTTGCCGGAGGTGATGTCCACCTGACCGCCGCCAAAGTTAGGCGCATAGATGCCGTATTCAACGGATTCGATAATTTCCTGCGGCGTTGACTGCCCCGCCAACATATAGGTATTCGTCATACGCGGCATCGGCAGATGCGCATAAGATTCGCGACGCCCGTTACCGGTCGGCGCAGCGCCCATCAGGCGCGCGTTCAGCTTGTCCTGCATGTATCCTTTCAGCACGCCATTTTCAATCAATACGTTGTACTGGCCTGGCGTACCTTCATCATCGATAGCAACGGAGCCGCGACGGTTCATCATTGTGCCGTCATCCACTACGGTGCAAAGCGCGGAGGCAACCTGCTCGCCGATCTGACCGCTAAACACAGACGTCCCACGACGGTTAAAATCACCTTCCAGCCCGTGACCGACCGCTTCGTGCAGCAATACGCCCGGCCACCCGGCGCCCAGAACCACCGGTAACGTCCCCGCTGGCGCAGCGACCGCGGAGAGATTAACCAGCGCCATGCGTACCGCTTCTTTCGCCCACGCGTCGGCGCGAACCTCGCCGTCGAGATCGGCAAGAAAATATTCATAACCAAAGCGACCGCCGCCGCCGCTGGCGCCGCGCTCGCGTTTACCGTCTTCTTCCACCTGCACGCTAACGGACAACCGCACCAGTGGACGGACATCCGCCGCCAGCGTCCCGTCGGTCGCCGCCACGAGGATTAATTCATATACGCCAGTCAGGCTGGCGTTCACTTCCTGCACGCGTTTATCGGCTTCTCGCGCCGCTTTGTCAACGCGTCTGAGGATATCCAGCTTCTCTTCGCGGCTCATACTTTGCAGCGGATCAAGGGTGGTGTAGAGCGGCTGATGCGCTACGGCGGCGAGCGTTTTTACCTTGCCTTCGCCGTTCTCGCGTACAATGGTTCGCGCTGCCTGCGCACTCTGCTCCAGCGCCAGGAGGCTTATCTGGTCAGCATAAGCAAAACCGGTTTTTTCGCCGCTAATGGCGCGAACGCCAACGCCCTGGTCGATATTATATGAACCATCTTTAATGATGCGGTCTTCTAAAACCCAGGATTCGTGATAGCTCGACTGAAAATAGAGGTCGCCATAATCAAGACGGCGTTCGGCCAGTTGGCCCAAAATAGCGAACAGATCCTGATGGTTCAGGCCATTCGCCGCTAGCAATTGTTCACTTACCAGGTTCAGACTCATCGTTTTTGCTACTCGTTGATTTCTGCCGGATGGCGGTTCACGCCTTATCCGGACTACGTTGTTAGATTGTACAAACCGGATAAACGCAGCGCCGTCCGGCATGACTATTTACTGAGAGTGGGGCAATTCCTCGCCCCCGTCAAATCATTGCTGGCTTTCTTTTATCGGTTGGCGCAGAACTTCGTTGATCTGCGGCGCATCGACCGGACCGGTAATGCGATAACGCAGAATGGAGACCTTGCTCCATAGCGGCCCCAACACTTTACTGGCGGCAAATACCGCCGCGCCGACAATCGGGTTAACGGCAAACGCGGCGGCGACGCCCACTGTGGCGGAAATTTCCGGCGCGACGACTGCCTCCATATCAAGACGACGACGCACCAGATCAACAGAACCTTTCATTGCAATATCCGCTTCCAGCCCATCCACCAGCGTATCGTCAGTATGCAGGACGCCATCTTTAATCCACGCGGTACTATGAATAGAGTCGAAATAGAAACCTTCGCTAAAGGTATCTCTGAAGTCAAACCGCAGCTTACGCAGCAACGCATCAAAACTGAGCAGCCGCAGTAGCTGTCCGGCATGACCGCTACTGAGATCAGTAAACTCGCCTTTACCCAGACGCGTACGTAAAATCCCGTTGAGCGTGGCTTCCTCAGGTTGCCAGGGCGGGTTTCGCCAGTGCAGATCGTAATCTACGTTAAAAGACGCGTTCTGGATTGGCGTCGAGATACCGAAGAACCCGGCAGCCGTGTCGAGGTTACTACCATGCAGACTACCTTTCAGCGAGGTTCGTTCATTACCCGGCGCATTCACCCACTCGCCGTTCGCTTTCAAACGGGCGAATCCGGTATCGATCAGGCCATTCGCCAGAGTCAGCGTATTGCCTTTGATGGCGAAATCGCCATCAATACGCCCATATTTTTGCCCCCACAGCCAGCACTCTTCGCAGCGAAGCTGTAAGTCCGGCCAGCCGCGGAAGCTAATCGTGTTCGCCGGAGCCAACGGCGATGTCGGCGTTGGTGACGAGGCGTGCGTTTTTGCGACGCCAGGGTTGTAGTACAGGTACTTAATGTTCGCCAGCCACGGCGCATGGTTGCGCATGAGCAGCGTGGCGTTCACCTCACGCCCCTGCGCTTCAATTTTTGTTCCGTTCAGCGAGGGGGCTGAAACGACGCTCAAATTGTTCCACTGCTGGCCGCCCAGCGATAGCGCGGGAGTACGCAACGTGACGCGTTGAGGAAACTCGGCCGAACTGCTCACGTTATCCGCCGCGCCTTTCTGGAATAACGCCAGCCATTGCGCACCATCCAGCGCCGGCAGATTGAGTTCAACGCCTTGTTGAGCAGGTAATGGCGGAATCGTCCGGCTGTCCGTCGTCCAGATAGCCCGATCCAACGTCAGCTTCTGATTTAATAACCAGCGGCTGTTAAAGTGATTTTTACTCCCTGCGCTCCCCGTTAGCGCAAAACTTTTCAGGTTGCCGTCAGCCTGAATGTTCACCGGAATGGCTTCGCCTGCGGGTTTATTTAGCGGAGAAGGTAAGTGACTGCTCACATTTCTCAGATCGCCGTTCAGCTCGATGTGATAAGTGGTGTCAGCGTGATACGGAAGATCGATGCCGACTTTACCCTTCCACGTCACGCTGCCGCTCAGGGCGTCATTCAGTTGCGGCGGTAAGACGCCCATACGCGTTGGCTGCCAGTTACCGTTCAGGTTGACGGCGACCTGATAGGCTTTTGCCCCTTCCGTCGTACTGAAATCCAGGTTAAGCGGCTGATTAAACCAGTTTGCCGTCAGCGGCCCGCTTTTTAGCGCGCCATTCACAAAGCTGAATTTACCGTTCAGATTTTTGAGCGTGCTGTTTAGCGGCTTAATAAACAGACTGTTATTACGCAACGAGACATCGCCCTCGGCGGTAACCTGTTCACCATCCAGCGGAATATCAAGATGTAAGCGAGCATTCACATCGCCATCTAACTGGAGCTCCGTCAGCGTCGAGCCAAGCGAGTCTTTTAGTGGCGTCTCGTCGAAATAAGGCCCAACGGCTTTTCCCGGCCCGTTAATATCGGCATCAATGAGCAGTTTCTCTTTGGAATAATCCGGAATCGCCGCCGCGAGTTTGCTGGCCTTCACCCCGCCCAAATCGACGCTATCCGAACGCATCCACAGGCCGTCGTTCAGGAAATCCAGTTCAATATTGAGATTTTTTAGCGCCGGCCAGTCGGGTTGAAAGGCAAACGTCGCATTGCGTAGCGGCACCAGCACTTCAAACTGACCTTCGTTATGCTTATAGGGAAAGAGGTGCGGGTTACCACCGTAAACCAACGTGGCGTTATCCGCCTCGCCGCCCTGAATCGCGCCGCTAAGGTAATCGACCAGCGCTTTGCCCATCAGGTTTTCCGGAAAATAGCGCCACGCCTGAGATCCATCGTCGGTACTGATTCCGGCCAGAATGCCCAGCCACGGTTCGTCGCCCGTCGGTTGCAGATAGCGGAACCCGCCGCGCGCATGTACCGCCTTTGCTTTGACGTCAATGTCGCGGCCATCAAGCTGAAAGCCGTTCTCATTCTTCAACCAGCTAAGCGTCGCGACGCCGTTTTCAATTTCCAGCGGCGCGCGAAAAACGGTTTCATAGGGCATTTTAGCCTGCTGCATCGCAACCTTCATCTGCCCGTCTTCTACGCTTCCCGCCAGCGTACCGGAAAAATGTTCCGCGCCGGGCAACAGCTTCCACTGTTTCCAGGCAAGATTTTCCCACGATGCCTGAAAACGCGTTTTTTCGGTCGCCTGTAGCGGAATATCCAGCGCCAGTGTGGCGATCTTTCCGCTCGGCTGCGTAGCCTGCCATATTTCGCCCAGCACAGGCGACAGTTTAGCCGCCAGCGGACGTAATGCTTCCAGCCCCGCCAGTTCAAGATTACTGGCGCGAATGCGTAGTTCATCGCTACGTGTGTGATTCT
The DNA here is from genome assembly GCF_046569525.1 of Salmonella sp. 741265055_HSA. Taxonomy (NCBI): domain Bacteria; kingdom Pseudomonadati; phylum Pseudomonadota; class Gammaproteobacteria; order Enterobacterales; family Enterobacteriaceae; genus Salmonella; species Salmonella sp. 741265055_HSA. The sequence goes on from NZ_JBKFSQ010000003.1 coordinate 154,234, forward strand.
CGCCGCCGACGTCCTGCTGCGGGAGCCAGGCCACGGTTAAGGCTCCGCTCGGCCAGGGTTTACCATCAAGCGTAATCCGTGTGTCCGGAATATAAAACTGCCAGCCCGGCTGCTCGCGGCTAATCTGCGCCGTCAGGTTATCGACAGACAGCGTGTGCGTCGTGTTATCGCCCAGCCAGCTTGCGCCGCCCTGTTTCAGCCAGACGTCTCCTCCGGCGATTTCGCCTTTACTGAGCGTCATCCAGCCTTCCAGACTGAAACGCGCCGTCTGGAGCGCCACATTATCCTGCATCCATTTGCCCAGCCACGGCTTGACGTCAATATCGTCGGCCTGTAACCAGACTCTGCCGTTATTCAGCAAACCGTCGTCATCGCGTAAATCCATCCGCACCTGCATCACGCCGTGCTGCCCGGTCAGGCTGGAGAGGCTGACCTCGCCTTCGGCGCGGTGCCGCTCTTTGCCGTTTAGCCAGGTAAGCTGTGGGATCGCCAGCTCCGCGCGTTGTCCGGAAAGCGTCAGAAAACTGATTTGGCTATCGCGCAGATCGAAATGATCGAACTGCCGCAGGAAAAGATCGCTTAAACGGCTGGTTTCGATGCCTTCGCCGTCGCTGCTTTGAAGAGGCGTATTGGTGCGGAAATTGAGTTGCCAGAAGGTCAGGTCGCGAAACTGCCAGCGCATATGCAACAGGCTTTGCCAGACGTCCAGCGCCAGCGTAACGCGTTTTATCGACAGTTCGCCGCCATCTTTCAGGGCGGCATGAATATTATGCGCTTCCAGCGTAGGGCCAAAATTTTGCCAGCTTGCGGAGAGTTGGCTGGCGGCCACCGGCACGCCGGTCACAGACTCAATTTTATTCAGGATAGCTGGACGCCAGGCGTCAAGATGAGGCAACGCCAGGCGCAGCCCGCTAACCAGCAGCGCTGCAATGACGATGAGCGCGGCTCCAGTGAGCAATAAAATCCCCGGCAATCGCCTCACGCGTCTCTCCTTGTCTGCCAAAAAATACGACTCACACCCTTGCTTTGCCGGACGGCGGCGTGAACGCCTTATCCGGCCTGCAAATGCTCGTACGGGTCGCGGTCTTTTACATCATTACGACGTCAAACTGCTCCTGGTTATAAAGCGGTTCGACCTGAACTTTAACCTGTTTGCCGACAAAGATTTCGACTTCCGCCAGCGCGTGTGATTCTTCGCCTTTCAGCGCTTCCGCCACCGCAGGAGAAGCATAAACCAGGAAGCGATCGGAGTCATAAGCGTGATGAACACGTACAATTTCACGCATGATCTCATAGCAGACGGTTTCCACCGTTTTTACCGTCCCGCGGCCATGACAGGTTGGACACTCGTTACAAAGCACATGTTCCACGCTTTCACGAGTCCGTTTACGGGTCATTTCCACCAGTCCCAGCGGCGAAAAACCGTTAATACTGGTTTTCACGCGATCCTTACTTAACGCCTGTTCCAGCGAATGCAGCACCCGGCGGCGATGATCTTCATTATTCATGTCGATAAAATCGATAATGATAATGCCGCCCAGATTACGCAGGCGTAGCTGACGGGCAATAGCCTGAGTCGCTTCAATATTGGTATTAAAAATGGTGTCGTCGAGATTACGGTGTCCAACAAACGCACCGGTATTGATATCTACCGTCGTCATCGCTTCGGTTTGGTCGATAATCAGATAACCGCCGGACTTGAGTTCAACCTTGCGCTCCAGCGCGCGCTGGATTTCATTTTCCACGTCATAAAGATCGAAGATCGGCTGATGGCCACTGTAATGCTCCAGTTTACTGGTCATTTCCGGGATGTATTCTGCGGTAAACTCCAGCAGCGACTCATAGGTCAGACGTGAGTCGACGCGAATTCGGTCCAACTGCGCATCGGCGAAATCGCGCAGCACGCGCTGCGCCAGCGCCAGTTCGCCATACATCTGGTAGCGCGTTTGCGGACGCTTTTTGCGCTCCATGACTTTCGTCCAGACGCGCTTGAGATAGGCGGCATCAGACGCGAGATCCTCTTCACACACGCCTTCCGCCGCGGTACGGATAATAAACCCGCCCTGTTCGTCGCAGTATTCCGCCACCACCTTTTTCAGGCGCTCGCGTTCACTTTCGCTTTCGATGCGCTGGGAAACGCCAACGTGTGACGCGCCGGGCATAAAAACAAGGTAACGGGAGGGCAACGTGATGTCCGTGGTCAAACGCGCGCCTTTCGTGCCGAGCGGATCTTTCACTACCTGCACCATCAGATCCTGTCCCTGACGCACCAGTTCGGAGATATCGCGCACCGTAAACTGTTTTTGCTCGTCGCCCGCCACGCATTCGGTATGCGGCATAATATCGGAAGCGTGAAGAAATGCGGCTTTATCCAGCCCAATATCTACAAAAGCCGCCTGCATACCTGGAAGTACACGACTTACACGACCTTTGTAGATATTGCCTACGATTCCGCGTCGCGCTTCGCGCTCAATATGGATTTCCTGAAGAATACCGCCATCAATGTACGCCACGCGCGTTTCCGATGGCGTTACGTTTACCAACAATTCAGCCGTCATGTTTATCCCTTTTATCACGCAGTGCGTTAAAATGACTCAACAACTCATACGTTTCAACCAGCGGTAAGCCGACCACGGCGTGATAGCTGCCATTTATCTTCCTGACAAAACAGCCACCCCGCCCCTGAATACCGTATGCACCTGCTTTATCTAAAGGCTCGCCGCTGGCGACATAGCCAGTAATATCCTGCGCAGAAAGCGTGCGGAAAGTCACCTCCGTTACCACCAGACAATCCAGCGTCTGCTGCGAGTCCGCAAGCGCAACAGCAGTCATCACCTGATGCGTATTTCCGGAAAGCAAACGCAGCATTTCTGCGGCATGAGCGGCGTCGCGCGGCTTTTCCAGCACCTCGCCGTTTAACACGACTATCGTATCCGCGCCCAACACCGGCAGATCACGGGGAACCAGCGCAACGCCAGCCTGCGCCTTTTCGCGCGCCAGCCGAACAACATACTGCTGCGCGCTTTCCTGAGCACGCCGTTGCTCTTCAATACCAGGCACGACCTGCTCGAATGAAAATCCAAGTTGAGTCAATAATTCCTGGCGACGCGGGGAACCGGAAGCAAGATACAAAGTTGTCATATCGACCTTTATTGCACAGCAAACTGCTGGCGTACTTTACGCATCAGCAAAAAGAGCCAGGGCCACAGCACGCCATTGACTACACTACTCCAGAACACTTCCGGTCTGAAAGAGACGTTGATCACTAAAAACTCAGCCCAGAAAACAATAATGTCCACGGCCAGTGAAAGCAACATTACCACCAGCGCCTGCTGCCAGAGCGCCAGGTTACGGAAGAGCTGGAATTTCAGAGCGACCAGATAGGCGACAATACTCATCGACAGAGCGCGCACGCCAAGTGTGGAACCGCTGATGAGATCAAGTATGGCACCCATCACAAATCCCGTCCCCACATTTACGCGGTGCGGCAGGGCCAGAATCCAGTACAGTAAGATGAGCAAAACCCAGTTTGGCCGGAAAACAATGATGTCGTCCGGCCAGGGCATGATTTGCAGCAACAGCGCAATAAGAAACGAGAGCCAGATAACCCAGCGCCCCTGGCTACGATAACTCGCCACCATTACCCTCCCGGCGCACGCGCAGGCGGCGTGGTCGCGCCCGAAGGCGATGGTTGCGTTGATACCGGCGCCGTCTGGCCCGCAGATGGCTGAGTAATCCCCGTCGCCGGGTCCGGCACTGGCGCCGGCGGCCCCATCGCATCCGGAGAAGGCAACACCTGCGGCATCATCTGCATCAGGCGCTCATTGGCAACGCGGTGAACCTCTTCCGGCGTCATCGGATTGGCGCCGTTACGATCGGCTCCCCACAACAGCAGCAGATAGCGTAAACGCTGCAAACCCGCGGTTGGACGTGCCTGAATGACGGTATAGGCGCGCTGAGTGTCCAGCTTGACGGAGGAGACCACCGCCACCGGATACCCTTCCGGGAAACGCCCACCAAGTCCGGACGTTACCAGCACATCGCCGACGCGAATATCGGTATTGGCGGGCAGATGTTCAAGCTGAAGATCGTCAGTACAGCCGTTACCGGCGGCAATCACGCGGATGTCATTGCGCAGTACCTGAATCGGCAGCGCATGAGTCGCATCGCAAATCAGCAACACGCGGCTGGTCAGTTTCGCCACGGCGACAACCTGCCCTACGACGCCTTTGTCGCTAATGACCGGTTGACCTTCATATACGCCATTAACGCTGCCTTTATCGATAACGACCTGATCGCTGTAAGGATCGTTAACCGTTGAAATAACCTGCGTTACCATTTTCTGCTCGTCCTGACGCAGCGGCGACCCCAGCAGCTCGCGCAACCGCGCGTTCTCCTGTTTGTACTGCCCCAGCATCAGCAGGTCGCTGTTTTTTAGCAGTAATTCCTGGCGCAGCGCCCGGTTTTCCAGCTCAAGCTGGTCGCGAGAAGCCAGCGTTTGCGACACGCTGTCGAGCAGTTCACGAGGGCCGTTTGAAATAAAATAGAAAGGACTGACGGCAGTGTCCATGTACGTTCGGATTTGACTGAACGTCCCCAGGCGGCTGTCGGCAATGATAACGCCGAGCGCCACCAGCACCGCCAGAATAAGGCGAATCTGTAGCGACGGGCCACGGCTAAAAATTGGCTTCATAGGCTATGCGTATTCTCGCGTCGGAGAGGCAGGACAATCCAGGGATAATCCTGCCTGTATCCAACTACTCTTCGCTGAACAGGTCGCCGCCGTGCATATCGATCATTTCCAGCGCCTTGCCGCCGCCGCGCGCCACACAGGTCAGCGGATCTTCAGCAACCACGACAGGAATACCCGTCTCTTCCATTAACAGACGGTCAAGGTTACGCAGCAGCGCGCCGCCGCCGGTGAGCACCATACCACGCTCGGAGATGTCTGACGCCAGCTCCGGCGGACACTGTTCCAGCGCCACCATTACCGCGCTGACGATACCGGTCAACGGTTCCTGCAACGCTTCCAGAATCTCGTTTGAGTTCAGAGTAAAGCCGCGTGGAACGCCTTCCGCCAGGTTACGGCCACGCACTTCGATCTCACGGACTTCGTCGCCCGGATAAGCGGAACCGATTTCGTGTTTAATACGTTCTGCGGTGGCTTCACCAATCAGAGAACCGTAGTTACGACGAACGTAATTAATGATGGCTTCGTCGAAGCGGTCACCACCAATACGGACAGAAGAAGAGTAAACCACGCCGTTCAGGGAGATCACGGCAACTTCAGTGGTACCACCACCGATATCCACAACCATTGAACCGGTTGCTTCAGAAACTGGCAGACCTGCGCCGATCGCGGCCGCCATCGGCTCTTCGATCAAAAAGACTTCACGGGCGCCTGCGCCCTGAGCGGATTCACGAATCGCGCGACGTTCTACCTGAGTCGCGCCGACCGGCACGCATACCAGTACGCGCGGGCTTGGGCGCATGAAGCTGTTGCTGTGCACTTGTTTAATAAAGTGCTGGAGCATTTTTTCGGTCACAAAGAAGTCAGCGATAACGCCGTCTTTCATCGGACGGATCGCAGCGATATTGCCCGGCGTACGGCCCAGCATCTGCTTTGCATCATGACCGACTGCAGCCACGCTTTTCGGCGAACCGGCACGATCCTGACGAATGGCCACAACGGAAGGCTCATTCAATACGATGCCTTGTCCTTTTACATAAATGAGGGTATTCGCGGTACCCAGGTCAATGGACAGGTCATTGGAAAACATGCCACGAAATTTTTTCAACATACTAAGGGATAATCCTGAAAGCTGGGGCGGAAAACAAAATCCGCTTACTTTACCAACCACACGCAGCAGCGACAAGGCGCAAAAATCATCTGCTACGGTGAAAATTAGTGCAGTTCGTTTCCTTTGTTACAAATCTCGGCCTGAGTCCCTCAGGGCTGAAAAAATCAGCAGCAATCCTCGCCTTCGTTTGCAACCTGTCAAAGGTCATTCACCTGCATATTTGCTGCAACAATCTGGCGAGCAGACAAGCACACCCCCATGAGGCGCAGCGCGCGTTATTCTACGTGAAAACAAATTAAACGGCAGGTTAAACCGAGTATCTTTGCGAATATTTTTTCACGTTTGTGTCAAGTAGTTGGGAGGAGGCAAAAAAATCACCCTGCCCGCCAGCCACGCCGCGTTTTGTCAGCGTCTGCCACTCGCCGCGCGAACGGACGCCCGTCGCGTAAACCTGCGTAGGCGTACCCGCGCAGGCCTCTACCAGACTTTGAACCAGAAGCTGGTTTTCCGTTCGCTTCTCAATGTTTCTGACCAGACTCGGATGCAGCTTGAGTAATTCCACATTGAGCGCTTTAATCCAGCTCGTGCTAACCAGCGTCAAACCCGCCTGTGTCACCGCCACCCGAACGCCAAGCGCATTGACTAAGCGAAGGATGGGTTGTAACCGGCTGATGTGTTGACAAACATCTGCCTCCGCAAGTTCAATAATTATGCGATTTCGCTGTGATTTTTCACACTGCATTAACGTATCGCGCAACCAGCGCTGAAAACGCGGACGAATCAGCGACTCAACCGTCAACTGCATTGCCAGATTTTCATCCGGCCAGTAGCCCAGCAACGTAATCAGGCGGCTAATTTGTAATCTGTCATACTCTTCCGATAAACCAAATTGCAACACCATCGGCATATACTCCGCCGAGCTCACCTCTTCTTTACCGTCATAGATGCGACACATCAATTCCCGATGATGCACACGACCTTCTCGCGTGACCGCCGGTTTTTGATAAAGTCGCGGTCCGCCCCGGTTCAGCATCTGCTCAATCAATGTGCGCCAGCGCACATTGCCGCGCCCTTTTTCCGGCAGAGTGTCGTCGTAGATAGCCCAGCTATTTCCCCCCTGCAGGGCGGCGTTCCGCGCCGCGGCTTCAGCATGTTCCATCACCTGCTCGGTGGACTGTCCGCTGCGCCAGGCGCAAATGCCGATATGTACCATATCGTCACGATCGAGCATTTTGTTAGCCGGTAGCGCATCGACAGCTTTTAAAAGCTGTCCGGCAATACTTTCCGCTTCTTTCAGCGTTCGATGTGGTAGCAGCACGGCAAAGTCGCTGCGGTGATAACGCGCCAGCAGCGAGCCTGGGTAACGCATAATAAATGTCGATAGCAGATTGATAAGCATAAACATCTGCTCTTCCGCCTGATTGCCTCCCAAGCTGTCGCGCAGAAGATTGAAATCTGGCAAGCGGATCATCATCACCACGCCATGCACTCCCACTTTTTCCTGATCTTCCAGCAGCGTCGCCAGCTGGTTATCAAAGAACAGACGGTTACCGAGTCCGGTTTTGGTGTCCTGCGCGGCGTAGGAACGAATGAGAGTGTCCAGGCGACTACGCTGTTCGTGAGCAAACTGAATTTCGGAAAGCAATACATCAAGCGCGCTACTGGTGCGCGCCGGCCATTCGTAAACAGAACCGCGGACATTCGCCCCGCGTTCGCCGTTCAGAATACGCGTTGAGCGAATTTCCAGAAGCTCTTGCCCGGAAAGCTGCCGCTGCAGCCAGCGCACCGATAAAAACAAAATCAGAACGATAAAACCGATCGCCAGCGTCAGCGGCGCCGTGGTGATCAGTGAGTGAAAATAGTTGCCCATCGGGTCCTGATAAACCAGACGTAGCGACATTCCTGGATGTTTTATCAGCGGTACGACCAGCTCGCGATACATGTCGCTGGTGCCGGCTGGCCGATAACCTCTGGCGCGAGAATGGCTGTAGACGCTGCGCTCCCCCTGCAGCAGATCGACACGCACAATATCGGAAGCGATCATAAGTTCGTCGATTTGCGGCGTCAGCGAGACAATATCATGGGTCACCAGGTGCGTATCAATGGCTGTCGCCGTCGCCTGCACACGGCTGACATACTTATACTGTACGGCGTTATAAAAGCTTAGCGAGCAACCTATCAGCGTCACGAAGATCGTTAACCCCGTGAGCAGCGTGATAAAAGCTGAGAACTTCGTCGTTAATCGCATCCTTGAGTTAACTCCGACGGTTATAAACAGTATGAAAAAGCGAATCTGAAGGCGGAATTCGCCACGGCGCGCAATGAAGCAGGCATACTACCAAAATGGATCTATCTGGCAATTTATTGCGTTGCATCGGCACCACGTTTTAATTAGCGAGTATAGTCTTCGTAGCTATTTTTCCAATCTACCATGTAAAGTGAGGACAGGTTATGCAGGCGTTGATCTTAGAACAGCAGGACGGTAAAACCCTCGCATCCGTGCAACATCTCGAAGAGAGTCAACTGCCGGCAGGTGATGTGACGGTGGATGTCCACTGGTCCAGCCTGAATTATAAAGATGCTCTGGCTATCACCGGAAAAGGGAAAATTATCCGTCATTTTCCGATGATTCCTGGTATTGATTTCGCCGGCACCGTTCACGCAAGCGAAGATCCTCGCTTTCATGCAGGCCAGGAAGTACTACTGACTGGCTGGGGCGTGGGCGAAAACCACTGGGGCGGCCTGGCCGAACGCGCACGCGTTAAAGGCGACTGGCTGGTCGCGCTGCCTGCGGGACTGAGCAGCCGTAACGCCATGATCATCGGCACAGCCGGTTTTACCGCCATGCTGTGCGTCATGGCGCTTGAAGATGCAGGTATTCGCCCGCAAGACGGTGAGATTGTCGTCACCGGCGCCAGCGGCGGCGTGGGCAGCACTGCCGTTGCATTACTGCATAAGCTGGGCTATCAGGTTGCAGCAGTATCAGGACGTGAAAGCACCCACGGCTATCTTAAGAGCCTGGGAGCTAACCGTATTCTCAGCCGCGATGAGTTTGCTGAATCTCGCCCGTTGGAAAAACAGCTGTGGGCCGGTGCAATTGATACCGTTGGCGATAAAGTGCTGGCGAAAGTCCTGGCACAGATGAACTATGGCGGTTGCGTGGCCGCCTGCGGCCTGGCGGGCGGCTTCGCGCTGCCGACCACCGTTATGCCATTCATTCTGCGTAATGTGCGTTTGCAAGGGGTGGACTCGGTGATGACCCCACCGGCACGTCGCGCAGAAGCCTGGGCGCGTTTGGTTAAGGATCTGCCAGAATCGTTCTATGCTCAGGCCGCCACAGAGATTACGCTGGCGGATGCGCCGAAGTTCGCCGATGCCATCATCAATAATCAGGTTCAGGGCCGTACGCTGGTGAAGATAAAATAACGTCACGTATAAAAAAATTTACACTTAATTAACTATTTATTTTTACACATTGACACACTCCCTGTCATATTCACTACACGCCATGTTGTGGTGGGTAGACCGGGAGTCTGTGATGAAAAAGATACGTCCATTAACAGAAGCCGATGTGACTGCGGAATCGGCTTTTTTTATGCAGCGCCGACAGGTGCTAAAAGCATTAGGCATCAGCGCGGCCGCCTTATCCTTCCCCTCAACGGCGCAGGCCGATCTCTTCAGTTGGTTTAAAGGCAACGATCGTCCGAAAGCGCCTGCCGGTAAACCGCTTGAGTTTAGTCAGCCTGCCGCCTGGCGAAGCGATTTAGCGTTAACGCCGGAAGATAAGGTGACGGGCTACAACAATTTCTATGAGTTTGGCCTTGATAAAGCCGACCCGGCGGCCAATGCCGGAAGTCTGAAAACCGAACCGTGGACGTTGAAAATCAGCGGGGAAGTCGCGAAGCCATTTACGCTGGATTACGACGATTTAACACATCGTTTCCCATTAGAAGAGCGTATCTATCGAATGCGCTGCGTCGAAGCGTGGTCCATGGTCGTGCCGTGGATTGGTTTCCCTTTATATAAGCTACTCGCGCAGGCACAGCCCACCAGCCACGCTAAATATGTGGCATTCGAAACGCTATACGCGCCGGATGATATGCCAGGACAGAAAGATCGCTTTATTGGCGGCGGACTGAAATACCCTTATGTCGAAGGGCTACGTCTGGACGAAGCCATGCATCCGCTGACTCTGATGACCGTTGGCGTCTATGGTAAGGCGTTACCCCCGCAAAACGGCGCGCCTATTCGACTCATCGTTCCATGGAAGTATGGTTTTAAAGGTATTAAATCTATTGTCAGCATTAAACTCACCCGCGAACGTCCGCCAACCACCTGGAATTTGTCGGCTCCCAACGAATATGGTTTTTATGCCAATGTGAACCCGCATGTGGATCATCCACGCTGGTCTCAGGCTACCGAACGCTTTATTGGTTCAGGCGGTATCCTTGATGTGCAAAGGCAGCCGACGCTGCTGTTTAACGGCTACGCCAATGAAGTCGCTTCGCTGTATCGCGGTCTCAATTTGCGGGAGAATTTTTAAGTGCGTCTGACAGCAAAACAGATAACCTGGCTAAAAGTTTGTCTGCATCTTGCCGGTTTTTTGCCGCTTCTGTGGCTCTTTTGGGCGATAAATCACGGTGGACTCAGCGCAGACCCGGTAAAGGATATCCAACACTTTACCGGCAGAACCGCGCTTAAATTTTTGCTCGCCACCTTGCTGGTTTCACCGCTGGCGCGCTACGCTAAACAGCCATTATTGATACGCACACGCCGCCTGTTAGGATTATGGTGTTTCGTTTGGGCTACGCTGCATTTAACCAGCTATGCCTTACTGGAACTGGGGATACATAACCTGGCGTTGTTAGGAAGCGAGTTGATTTCACGCCCTTATTTGACGCTTGGGATCATTAGCTGGCTGGTGTTATTGGCGCTGACGTTGACCTCAACGCAATTTGCGCAGCGTAAATTGGGCAAACGCTGGCAAACACTGCATAACGTCGTCTATCTTGTCGCGATCCTGGCTCCCATACATTACCTGTGGTCGGTAAAGATTTTATCACCGCAACCGGTCATCTACGCGGCATTAGCGTTAGCCCTTTTAGCGTTGCGTTACCGGAAGTTTCGCCAGTGGTGGCGCTAGTTTGGTGAACTGTGCGGTCGATTGCAAAACGCAAAACAGGTAATGTCCTTTTTATGTTTCGGGTTGATTATCTTCCCTGATAAGACCAGTATTTAGCTGCCAATTGCGACGAAATAGTTATAATGTGCGACTTTACATTGCCCAACGGCGATTTTCGTTCGCAGAAAGGGTGACAATCGTGCAATGAAGGTATATTTTGTTTTTTGCCCGAAAATGGCAGAAGATAGCCACACAATGACTGGCAAATCATGAATTTCACCTTCGGGTGCTACGGCATAACAGGCAAATCAAAGATGCGCGGTATTTTACCCGCGGCAGTCATTCACATGCTTTACAGACGGCGCTAAAACGCCTGTCACAATCACACTAAACAAAGAGTACGGAACCCACTCATGGATATTCGTAAGATTAAAAAACTGATCGAGCTGGTTGAAGAATCAGGTATCTCCGAACTGGAAATTTCTGAAGGCGAAGAATCTGTTCGCATCAGCCGCACAACGGCAAACGCCGGTTTTCCGGTGATGCAGCAGGCTTATGCGGCGCCGATGATGCAGCAACCCGCTCTGTCTAACGCTGTCGCGCCAGCGGCTACTCCAGCAATGGAAGCGCCTGCCGCAGCGGAAATCAGTGGTCACATCGTACGCTCCCCAATGGTTGGTACTTTCTACCGCACCCCAAGCCCGGACGCGAAAGCGTTCATCGAAGTGGGCCAGAAAGTGAACGTGGGCGATACCCTGTGCATCGTTGAAGCCATGAAAATGATGAACCAGATCGAAGCTGACAAAGCAGGTACTGTGAAAGCGATTCTGGTCGAAAGTGGTCAACCGGTAGAATTTGACGAGCCACTGGTCGTCATCGAGTAACGAGGCGAACATGTTGGATAAAATTGTCATCGCCAACCGCGGCGAGATCGCACTACGTATTCTTCGAGCCTGTAAAGAACTCGGCATCAAGACCGTCGCTGTGCACTCAAGCGCGGATCGCGATTTAAAACACGTATTGCTGGCGGATGAGACGGTCTGTATTGGCCCGGCACCGTCCGTAAAAAGTTATCTGAACATCCCGGCTATCATTAGCGCCGCTGAAATCACCGGCGCGGTGGCAATCCACCCGGGTTACGGCTTCCTTTCTGAGAACGCCAATTTTGCCGAGCAGGTTGAACGCTCCGGCTTTATCTTTATCGGCCCGAAAGCGGACACCATCCGCCTGATGGGCGATAAAGTGTCCGCGATTACCGCGATGAAAAAAGCGGGCGTGCCGACCGTACCAGGATCTGACGGCCCGCTGGGCGACGATATGAATGCGAACCGCGCTCATGCCAAACGTATTGGCTATCCGGTGATCATCAAAGCGTCCGGCGGCGGCGGCGGCCGCGGTATGCGCGTGGTTCGTAGCGATGCTGAACTGGCGCAGTCCATCTCCATGACCAAAGCGGAAGCGAAAGCGGCTTTCAGCAACGACATGGTATACATGGAAAAATACCTGGAAAATCCACGCCACATCGAAATTCAGGTGCTGGCGGACGGCCAGGGCAACGCTATCTATCTGGCGGAACGCGACTGTTCCATGCAGCGTCGCCACCAGAAAGTGGTTGAAGAGGCCCCGGCGCCAGGCATTACGCCGGAACTGCGTCGCTATATCGGCGAACGCTGCGCGAAAGCGTGCGTAGACATCGGCTATCGCGGCGCAGGGACGTTCGAATTCCTGTTCGAAAACGGCGAGTTCTATTTCATCGAAATGAACACCCGTATTCAGGTTGAACACCCGGTGACTGAAATGATTACCGGCGTCGATTTGATCAAAGAGCAGTTGCGCATCGCGGCGGGTCAGCCGCTGTCGATCACACAGGACGAAGTTGTCGTTCGAGGCCATGCGGTAGAATGCCGTATCAATGCTGAAGATCCGAACACCTTCCTGCCAAGCCCTGGCAAAATCACGCGCTTCCATGCGCCTGGCGGCTTTGGCGTTCGCTGGGAATCCCATATCTACGCGGGCTACACGGTACCGCCGTACTATGATTCCATGATCGGCAAACTCATCTGCTACGGTGAAAACCGCGACGTGGCAATTGCCCGTATGAAAAATGCCCTGCAGGAACTGATTATCGATGGTATCAAAACCAATATCGATCTGCAGACCCGCATCATGAATGACGAGCACTTCCAGCACGGTGGAACCAACATCCACTATCTGGAGAAAAAACTCGGTCTTCAGGAAAAGTAATCGCACGTTAATCTCAAAAGGCCGGTGAATCCGGCCTTTTTTATTTCTGGGGATAGCGATGCCCCATCATGTACAATTCCCGCTTTCTTTACCCATAAGGGACAAAAAATGGACGCTCGTTTTGTTCAGGCCCATAAAGAGGCGCGCTGGGCGCTGTGGCTGACCCTTTGCTATCTGGCGGCATGGTTAGTGGCTGCTTACTTACCTGGAGACTCGCCGGGAATTACCGGTCTGCCGCACTGGTTCGAGATGGCCTGCTTATTGACGCCGCTGGTCTTTATTTTGCTGTGCTGGGCGATGGTGAAATTCATTTATCGCGATATTTCGCTGGAGGATGACGATGCAGCTTGAGGTCATTCTACCGCTGGTAGCCTATCTGGTCGTGGTCTTCGGGGTCTCGATTTACGCTATGCGCAAGCGTACCGCCGGCACCTTTTTAAACGAATATTTTCTTGGCAGCCGTTCGATGGGCGGGATCGTGCTCGCGATGACGCTTACCGCCACCTATATTAGCGCCAGTTCATTTATCGGCGGTCCCGGCGCGGCTTATAAATACGGTCTGGGCTGGGTCTTGCTGGCGATGATCCAGCTTCCCGCCGTCTGGCTTTCACTGGGTATTCTGGGTAAAAAATTCGCTATCCTGGCGCGTCGCTATAATGCCGTCACGCTTAACGATATGCTATTCGCTCGTTACCAAAGCCGCCTGCTGGTGTGGTTGGCAAGCCTGAGTTTATTGGTCGCGTTTATTGGCGCAATGACCGTACAATTTATCGGCGGCGCGCGACTGCTGGAGACCGCGGCGGGGATTCCCTACGAAACCGGCCTGCTAATATTTGGCGTCAGTATCGCACTCTATACGGCGTTCGGCGGCTTTCGCGCCAGCGTACTTAACGATACGCTACAGGGCCTGGTGATGCTGGTCGGCACGATAGTGCTGCTGGTGGGCGTGGTCCATGCGGCGGGCGGTCTAAGTCAGGCCGTTGACACGCTGCACGCTCTCGACCCCAAACTGGTAACGCCACAGGGCGCCGATGACATACTTTCTCCCGCCTTTATGACCTCTTTTTGGGTACTGGTCTGTTTTGGCGTGATTGGCCTGCCGCATACGGCGGTGCGCTGCATCTCCTATAAAGACAGTAAAGCGGTACACCGGGGCATTATTATCGGTACGATTGTCGTGGCGATTTTAATGTTCGGGATGCACCTTGCCGGCGCGCTGGGTCGCGCGGTGCTTCCGGATCTGACGGTGCCGGATCTGGTGATCCCAACGCTAATGGTGAAAGTTTTGCCGCCGTTTGCCGCCGGGATCTTCCTTGCTGCGCCAATGGCGGCGATCATGTCAACAATTAACGCCCAACTGCTGCAAAGTTCCGCGACGATCATTAAAGATCTCTATCTCAACCTGCGCCCCGATCAGATGCAAAATGAGATCCGGCTGAAGCGTATGTCGGCAGCGATTACATTACTGCTAGGCGCGCTGTTGCTGCTGGCAGCATGGAAACCGCCAGAGATGATCATTTGGCTCAACCTGCTGGCGTTTGGCGGCCTGGAAGCGGTGTTCTTATGGCCGCTGGTACTGGGCCTTTACTGGGAGCGGGCAAACGCGGCAGGCGCGTTAAGCGCCATGATCGTGGGCGGCGTGCTATATGCCCTGCTTGCCACATTTAATATTCAGTACCTGGGCTTTCATCCGATTGTGCCCGCGTTACTGTTAAGTTTATTGGCTTTTCTGATCGGAAACCGATTCGGCTCTTCCGCTTCGCAAGCCACCGTATTGTCTACTGATAAATAAAGAGTTTTGCCATGCCATGGATCCAATTGAAACTGAATACCACCGGCGCGAATGCTGAAGAGCTGAGTGATGCGCTGATGGAAGCGGGTGCCGTTTCCATTACCTTTCAGGATACGCACGATACGCCGGTTTTTGAGCCGTTGCCGGGCGAAACCCGTCTGTGGGGCGATACCGATGTGATCGGTCTGTTCGACGCCGAAACCGACATGAAAGACGTTGTCGCGATTCTGGAGCAACATCCGCTGCTGGGTGCCGGATTTGCCCATAAAATCGAACAACTGGAAGATAAAGACTGGGAACGCGAATGGATGGATAATTTCCATCCGATGCGTTTTGGCGAGCGTCTGTGGATTTGTCCCAGCTGGCGTGACATTCCGGACGAGAATGCCGTCAACGTGATGCTCGACCCGGGACTGGCGTTCGGTACGGGTACGCACCCCACCACCTCTTTATGTCTGCAATGGCTGGACGGGCTCGATCTCAACGGTAAAACCGTGATCGACTTTGGCTGCGGTTCAGGCATTCTGGCGATTGCCGCGCTGAAGCTGGGAGCGGCAAAGGCGATGGGTATTGATATCGATCCGCAAGCTATTCAGGCCAGCCGCGATAATGCCGAACGCAACGGCGTGTCTGACCGGCTGGAGCTGTACCTGCCGCAAGACCAGCCAGAAGCCATGAAAGCCGACGTGGTCGTCGCTAACATCCTGGCAGGCCCATTACGCGAACTGGCCCCGTTAATCAGCGTACTGCCCGTTGAGGGCGGTCTGCTGGGGCTTTCAGGTATTCTCGCCAGCCAGGCGGAAAGCGTCTGTGATGCTTACGCCGAGCTTTTCACTCTCGATCCGGTCGTCGAAAAAGAAGAGTGGTGCCGCATTACGGGCCGTAAGAAATAATTCTTGTCAGCGTGGTCGCCCGGCCACGCTTTTCTCCACACAGCTGCCTTAACGCCTTTCAGGCACCGAGACATCATTAAATTCATCAAATGAATGCCTGAAATGACTTCTTTGTCACTATCCGTCTGGATAAACAGCTGCTACCAGCGAACAAAAGGTACTGGCGTTTTAACGGGTCGCAGCCATCGCCCTCGCGCTTAGTAAATGCTGTCCGGGTTGTTCTGCAGCATCCGCTAGCCCTCTCTTCAGCGCAGCTGGAAAAATTTATGCGTGCCGTTCATGAACACAAAAGCGCGTCTGTGCGCCCCCTTCCGACTGGCAATGGAGAAAAGTCACGCGCAGCGGGAAGTGATCTTGTCCTGAAACGAGACGGCGATCCCATTCATTTGGGGTAATTAGCTTATAAAAAAAGCAGATTATCCCGTTTATCTTGTTTCTGGACGAAGAAATATAGAGAAGTTACGGGAATTTGTAAGCGCGTACAAAACCGTCGATAATAAATAACCCTATGATTTTACTGAATTATAAATTTATTTTGCTGTTTTTAAGCACGATTCATTGATCTACAACAGTGGATTGTTCAAAGTTTGGCCTTTCATCTCGTGCAAAAAATGCGTAATATACGCCGCCTTGCAGTCACAGTATGGTCATTTCTTAACTCATGCGCATCGGACAATATCAGCTCAGAAATCGCCTGATCGCAGCGCCCATGGCTGGCATTACTGACAGACCTTTCCGGACGCTGTGCTATGAGATGGGAGCAGGATTGACAGTATCCGAGATGATGTCTTCTAACCCGCAAGTGTGGGAAAGCGATAAATCTCGTTTACGGATGGTGCACGTTGATGAGCCAGGTATTCGCACGGTGCAAATTGCCGGTAGCGACCCTGTTGAGATGGCCGATGCCGCACGTATTAACGTGGAAAGCGGCGCCCAGATTATTGATATCAATATGGGGTGCCCGGCGAAGAAAGTGAATCGTAAGCTGGCAGGTTCAGCCCTCTTGCAGTACCCGGATTTAGTGAAGTCTATACTCATCGGGGTCGTAAACGCAGTGGACGTTCCTGTGACTCTCAAGATTCGCACCGGCTGGGCGCCGGAACACCGTAACTGCGTAGAGATTGCCCAACTGGCTGAAGATTGTGGTATTCAGGCTCTGACCATCCATGGCCGCACCCGCGCCTGTTTGTTCAACGGAGAAGCTGAATACGACAGTATTCGGGCAGTTAAGCAGAAAGTTTCCATTCCGATTATCGCGAATGGCGACATTACTAACCCGCATAAAGCCAGAGCTGTTCTCGACTATACAGGGGCGGATGCCCTGATGATAGGCCGCGCAGCTCAGGGAAGACCCTGGATCTTTCGGGAAATCCAGCATTATCTGGACACTGGGGAGCTGCTTCCGCCGCTGCCGCTGGCAGAGGTAAAGCGCTTGCTTTGCACGCATGTTCGGGAACTGCATGACTTTTACGGTCAGGCAAAAGGGTACCGAATCGCGCGTAAACACGTCTCCTGGTATCTCCAGGAGCACGCTCCAGACGACCAGTTTCGGCGCACATTCAACGCTATTGAGGACGCCAGCGAACAGCTGGAGGCGTTGGAGGCATACTTCGAAAATTTTGCGTAAACAGAAATAAAGAGCTGACAGAACTATGTTCGAACAACGCGTAAATTCTGACGTACTGACCGTTTCTACCGTTAACTCTCAGGATCAGGTAACCCAAAAACCCCTGCGTGACTCGGTTAAACAGGCACTGAAGAACTATTTTGCTCAACTGAATGGTCAGGACGTTAATGACCTGTATGAGCTGGTACTGGCTGAAGTAGAACAGCCCCTGTTGGACATGGTGATGCAATACACCCGTGGTAACCAGACCCGTGCTGCTCTGATGATGGGCATCAACCGTGGTACGCTGCGTAAAAAATTAAAAAAATACGGCATGAACTAATTTCGATTAGCTAACTGCTTGTTTAAAAAGGCGCTACTCGGCATGGGGAAGCGCCTTTTTTATACGCATCACATGGAATTTGGTCATGAAAGCGGAATGTGAACCTCAGTACTTTGGCGATGAATCGAAGAAGATTATTCACGGTGACGCGCTAACAGAACTTAAAAAACTGCCTTCTGAAAGCATTGACTTAATTTTTGCCGATCCGCCTTACAATATCGGAAAAGATTTCGACGGTATGGTGGAATCCTGGGACGAAGCGTCTTTTCTGGCCTGGCTGTATGAATGCATTGATGAGTGCCACCGCGTACTGAAGCAACACGGCACCATGTACATCATGAATAGCACAGAAAATATGCCGTATATCGATCTCAAATGCCGAACGCTTTTTACCATCAAAAGCCGTATCGTCTGGTCCTATGATAGTTCCGGGGTGCAGGCGAAAAAATACTTTGGTTCTATGTATGAACCGATCCTGATGATGGTAAAAAACCCGAAAAGCTATACCTTTAACCGTGACGCGATTCTGGTCGAGACCACCACGGGCGCTAAGCGCGCGCTAATCGATTATCGAAAAAACCCGCCCCAGCCATACAATCAAAAAAAAGTGCCGGGCAACGTCTGGTCATTTCCTCGCGTACGTTATCTGATGGATGAATATGAAAACCATCCTACGCAAAAGCCCAGCGCGCTGTTAAAACGGATCATACTGGCCTCTTCTAACCCGAGCGATACCGTATTGGACCCTTTCGCGGGCAGTTTCACCACAGGCGCTGTTGCAGCAGCGTCAGGTCGTAAGTTTATCGGTATTGAACTCAATAATGAATACGTAAAAATGGGGCTCAGAAGATTGAGCGTCACTTCGCATTATTCAGAAAATGAACTTGCAAAAGTCAAAAAGAGAAAAACACAAAATCTGTCCAAAAAGCGGCGAACTGTTGGGATAAACGCGCTATCTTCAGAGAAGTAAAAGCATTGTAAGTCCGCTTTTCAGCGTCAAAATTTCATGTATATTCCCAGCACGCATGGGCATGAATACACAGGATTTGACGATGATACGTAAGTATTGGTGGCTGGTTGTTTTTGCCGTCTCCGTTTTTCTTTTTGATGCGCTTTTGATGCAATGGATCGAATTGATGGCAACTGAACAGGATAAGTGCCGAAACATGGATTCGGTTAACCCTCTCAAATTGATCAATTGTACCGATCTGGAGTAGCGAATCGGGCGATTTAGCCTATGATTATTTATCGCCCGGATTTCTTTTATCCCTTATAAAAACAGGGAATTAAAACACGTTGAGGATAAAAGAAGGGGTGATACTGTCTCGTCCTTTTCTTTTCCTGCATAACCAATGAGCTAATGATACATGCCGGTTAGTGAGTACAACCACATCCTTGTGGCGGTTTCATTTGCTGTCGCTATTTTTGCGTCCTATACCGCATTAAATATGGCCGGACGCGTAGCCGGAAGCGCCCGATCAAACGCCAGAATATGGCTAATGGGCGGCGGCTTCGCGCTGGGCGTCGGTATTTGGGCGATGCATTTTGTCGGGATGCTGGCGATGGATCACGCGATGAACATGCGCTTCGATCCGTTCCTCACCGGCCTCTCCATGCTGATCGCGATCGGCTCCTCCCTGTTTGCGCTATGGCTGGTCAGCGCTGAAAAACTGCGCCTGCGCCGTTTACTGCCGGGCGCGCTGGTGATGGGACTGGGCATCAGCGCAATGCATTATACCGGGATGGCGGCGCTGCAATTTGCTTCCATTATCGTCTGGAATAGCGCGTGGGTTGCCCTCTCTATCATTATCGCGCTACTGGCGTCCTGCGGCGCGCTGTGGCTCACGTTCCGCCTGCGTCATGAGGGAACAGATGTCGCCCTGAGGCGAGCAGGCGCCGCGGTATTAATGGGGATAGCTATCGCCGGCATGCATTACGCCGGCATGAAGGCCGCACACTTTCCCCAAAACTGGCCGATGGAGCATCGTGGCGTCGATAGCAACTGGCTGGCTGTTCTTGTCAGCGTGGTCGCGCTGACTATCCTGGGCATTACTCTGCTGGTTTCTTTATTTGACGCCCGGCTTCAGGCCCGTACCGCACTACTTGCCTCTTCGCTGGCGCAGGCGAACCAGGAACTGGCGCAGCTGGCGCTGCATGATACGCTCACCCGTTTACCAAACCGGGTACTCCTTGAGGATCGTCTGGAACAGGCCATCAGCAAAGCGAATCGGGAAAACACGTCTTTCGCGCTACTGTTTATGGATCTGGATGGCTTTAAAACCGTTAATGACGCCTATGGTCATGATATTGGCGATAAGCTACTGGTGGCGGTCACGCATCGTCTGAACCAACCGCTGAGCGGTCAGTTTACCCTGGCGCGGATTGGCGGCGACGAATTTGTGCTGCTTGCAGAAGTCAGCGCGCCTGACGAAGCGGCTTCCCTTGCCAGCGCGCTGGTACATTCGATAGATGCGCCCTTTACGATAGATCCGTATGAACTGGTCGTCACCCTTAGCGTGGGAATAGCGCTCTATCCGCTGGACGGAAAAAACGAACGGGAACTGATGTTCAACGCCGATGCCGCAATGTACCACACGAAACATACGGGGCGTAACGGATACCATTTCTTTCAGCCATCAATGAATATGCTGGCGCAAACCCAACTTCAGCTAATGAATGACCTGTGGCTGGCGCTGGAAAGACAAGAGCTCAGGCTGGTGTACCAGCCTAAATTTCAGGCCCCTGCCGGCCCCATTGTAGGATTTGAGGCCCTGTTGCGCTGGTATCATCCAAAACAAGGCGTACTGAATCCTGACCAGTTTTTACCGCTGGCGGAAAAAACAGGTCTTATCGTCACTATCGGTAGCTGGGTGATAGACGAGGCGTGTCGACAGCTCCGCGAGTGGCACTTACAGGGATACGCCTTATGGTCAGTGGCGGTAAACCTGTCCGCCTTACAATTTGAGCAGCCCGGGCTTGTGGACACCATTACGCGGAGCCTGGCCCGACACAGTATCCGTCCCGATTTATTGATTCTGGAAATCACCGAAACCACGGCGATGAACAAGCCAGAGCAAAGCGTCGCTATACTCACCAGATTAACGGAAATGGGGGTTAAGGCCTCTATTGACGACTTTGGCACCGGTTATTCCAGCCTTCTCTATCTGAAACGTCTTCCGGCGTGCGAACTAAAAATTGATCGCGCTTTCGTACATGAACTCAGCGAGGCAGGCGACGGCGCGACCATTGTTGCGGCTATTGTCGCGCTGGCGAAAGCGTTAAATCTGCAAATTGTGGCAGAAGGGGTAGAAAATGAAACGCAGCAACAATTTTTGACCCAGTTAGGATGCCATACGCTTCAGGGGTTCCTGCTTGGCAAGCCGCGTACGGCAGAGGAAATTGCTCGCGATATTCGGGACCCTGCCAATATATTCACAAGGTCAATATATAATATCAACTCAAAATAATCTCAGGCTTCTTCCGCCTGTTGTTCATTTGGCATTAATTGCCTCACACTGCCATCCGGGCTTAGCATTTTTAATACATTATCGACTAATGCAGGCGCCTGCTTATAAAGATCATAACTTGTGGGATTCATTAACCAGTTCTTTACTATTCCGCTAAAACTACCATGCAGAATAATTAATATGACATCCAGATCAAGACTGCCTGAGATCAGCTTTTTATCCATACATCGCTGTAATACTTCAAGCAGCGACTGATGATGGAAACCCATCTTCTCCCGAATGGCCTGTTCCGATATCATACCATTATGGAATTCACATTTATGATATAAAATCTGCATTAATGCCTGCTGACGAGGCACTGCCGCAATATATTGTAAGGCTACAATAAATTTCTCTCGTAGATCCTGTAAAGGATTATCATTCCAGCATCCCGTAAGCCTATCCTGAATAAGTTCGCGTAAAGGTGGTTGCTGTAACCAAACCTCATTAAACAACTGCGTTTTATTCTCAAAGTGCCAGTAGATGGCGCCCCGCGTGACATCAGCGGCATCAGCGATATCATTCAGCGTCGTGTTGGCAACGCCGCGCAAAGCGAACTGCGCAATAGCGGTTTCAATCAAGTGTTGCCGCGTTTTAAGCGCATCCGCCTTCGTTTTCTTCGCCATAATTAAGATATCCTGGACCATAAAAACGATAAATACGCTGATAAAATACTCAGCACAAAAAACAACTTTACCATGTCCTTTTTAGTCAGACGAGAGACAGCTATTTTTATTTCGCGCAATATCGTCAAATAAATAATAAAAATAAATAAATTAATAAAACATATTCATATAAAATATATATTTCCAATTATGTTATTCAACGTCATGATTTTACTAATCGGGACATTATGAAACGACAGGGAATAGTTCTTTTTTTGCTTTTATGTGCCGTGAACCCCACCCCAAAATAAGTATTGCTTACATCACAAGCTAATAATTTGTAGGATACCCCACTGCTATTCTATTTTTCGCGCGTTAACGCCTTACCGTTATCCGGTGAATAACGAGCTTTCGGTTTTTTAAGGAACAGTAATGACGAAACATGCCAGGTTTTCACTCCTGCCCTCATTCATCATATTCTCTGCTGCGCTGCTGGCCGGTTGTAATGACCAGGGAGATACCCAGGCTCATGCCGGCGAGCCGCAAGTCACCGTCCATGTGGTCGAAACAGCGCCGCTAGCCGTAACGACCGAACTTCCCGGACGTACGTCTGCATTTCGCATTGCGGAGGTTCGCCCCCAGGTGAGCGGGATCGTGCTTAAAAGAAACTTCACCGAAGGTAGCGATGTAGAGGCCGGGCAGTCGCTTTACCAGATCGATCCTGCCACTTATCAGGCCGATTATGACAGCGCTAAAGGCGAACTTGCTAAAAGCGAAGCGGCTGCGGCTATCGCGCACCTGACGGTCAAACGCTATGTTCCACTGGTCGGCACAAAATATATCAGCCAACAGGAATATGATCAGGCGATTGCCGACGCCCGCCAGGCCGACGCCGCCGTTGTGGCGGCAAAAGCCGCTGTTGAAAGCGCGCGTATTAACCTTGCGTATACCAAAGTCACCTCGCCCATCAGCGGGCGTATAGGAAAATCTAATGTGACTGAAGGCGCGCTGGTGACTAATGGTCAGTCAACTGAACTGGCTACCGTGCAGCAACTCGATCCTATTTATGTCGACGTGACGCAATCAAGCAACGATTTTATGCGACTCAAGCAATCCGTCGAACAAGGTAACTTGCATAAAGACAGCGCCAGTAGCACGGTTCAACTGGTAATGGAAAATGGTCAGGTCTACCCGATTAAAGGCACGCTGCAATTTTCCGACGTTACCGTAGATGAAAGCACCGGCTCTATCACGCTCAGGGCGGTTTTCCCTAACCCGCAACATAGCCTGCTTCCCGGTATGTTTGTTCGCGCCCGAATTGATGAAGGCGTCCAGCCCAATGCCATCCTTGTCCCCCAGCAGGGCGTAACCCGCACGCCGCGCGGCGACGCAATGGTGATGGTGGTTAACGATAAAAGCCAGGTCGAAGCCCGCAATGTCGTGGCGGCGCAGGCTATTGGCGATAAATGGCTCATCAGCGAAGGGTTAAAACCGGGCGATAAGGTCATCGTCAGCGGCTTACAAAAAGCGCGACCGGGCGTCCAGGTGAAAGCCACTACCGATGCTCCTGCAGCGAAAACGGCGCAATAAGGTAACCGTACATGGCAAACTTTTTTATTAGACGTCCTATTTTCGCTTGGGTTCTGGCCATTATCCTGATGATGGCGGGCGCACTGGCAATAATGCAACTTCCCGTTGCGCAGTATCCAACCATTGCGCCGCCAGCGGTTTCTATTTCTGCAACCTATCCTGGCGCGGATGCGCAGACGGTACAGGATACGGTTACTCAGGTTATCGAACAAAATATGAACGGTATCGATAACCTGATGTATATGTCCTCTACCAGCGACTCTGCTGGTAGCGTGACCATCACCCTGACCTTCCAGTCCGGAACCGATCCGGATATCGCGCAGGTTCAGGTGCAAAATAAATTGCAGCTCGCCACGCCTTTACTGCCGCAAGAAGTCCAGCAGCAGGGGATTAGCGTTGAAAAATCCAGCAGCAGCTTTTTGATGGTCGCCGGGTTCGTCTCGGATAATCCGAACACTACCCAGGACGACATTTCTGACTATGTCGCCTCTAACATTAAGGATTCTATCAGCCGTCTGAATGGTGTGGGCGACGTTCAGCTATTTGGCGCACAGTACGCCATGCGTATCTGGCTGGATGCGAATCTGCTAAATAAATACCAGCTCACGCCAGTTGACGTCATCAACCAGTTAAAAGTACAGAACGACCAGATTGCGGCAGGCCAACTGGGCGGCACGCCAGCATTACCGGGCCAGCAGCTTAACGCCTCAATCATCGCCCAAACGCGTCTGAAAGATCCGGAAGAGTTCGGCAAAGTTACGTTGCGCGTCAATACCGACGGCTCTGTCGTCCATCTCAAAGATGTCGCGCGTATTGAGCTTGGCGGTGAAAACTATAACGTTGTAGCGCGCATTAACGGTAAACCGGCCTCCGGTCTCGGTATTAAACTGGCGACCGGCGCTAACGCGCTAGATACCGCAACCGCAATCAAAGCGAAACTGGCGGAGCTGCAGCCTTTCTTCCCTCAGGGAATGAAGGTGGTTTATCCTTATGACACAACGCCCTTCGTAAAAATATCTATCCACGAAGTGGTAAAAACGCTGTTTGAAGCGATTATTCTGGTGTTCCTGGTAATGTATCTGTTCTTACAGAATATCCGGGCAACCCTGATTCCTACCATCGCTGTTCCTGTCGTGTTGCTAGGCACTTTTGCGGTACTCGCCGCCTTTGGCTATTCCATCAATACCCTGACGATGTTTGGTATGGTACTGGCGATAGGGCTGTTGGTTGACGATGCGATAGTGGTCGTAGAAAACGTTGAACGTGTAATGATGGAGGATAACCTTTCTCCCCGAGAGGCGACGGAAAAATCCATGTCGCAGATTCAGGGAGCGCTGGTAGGTATCGCGATGGTACTGTCTGCGGTATTTATCCCGATGGCCTTTTTTGGCGGCTCGACCGGGGCAATTTATCGCCAGTTCTCTATTACTATTGTTTCAGCAATGGCGCTATCCGTTCTGGTTGCGTTGATTCTGACACCAGCGCTATGCGCTACGCTGCTTAAACCCGTATCTGCTGAACATCACGAGAAAAAAAGCGGCTTCTTTGGCTGGTTCAATACCAGGTTTGACCACAGCGTTAACCACTATACTAACAGCGTAAGCGGCATCGTGCGTAATACGGGTCGCTATCTCATTATCTATCTACTTATTGTAGTCGGAATGGCGGTTCTGTTTTTACGCCTCCCGACCTCCTTCCTGCCGGAAGAAGATCAGGGGGTATTCCTGACCATGATTCAGCTCCCCTCTGGCGCTACGCAAGAACGTACGCAGAAAGTGCTGGATCAAGTCACTCATTACTACCTGAATAATGAAAAAGCGAACGTCGAAAGCGTGTTTACCGTAAACGGCTTTAGCTTTAGCGGTCAGGGACAAAACTCAGGGATGGCATTTGTCAGCCTTAAACCCTGGGAAGAGCGTAACGGTGAAGAAAATAGCGTCGAAGCCGTTATCGCCAGAGCGACACGCGCCTTTAGCCAGATTCGCGACGGGTTGGTGTTCCCCTTCAACATGCCGGCAATTGTCGAGTTAGGTACCGCGACAGGTTTCGACTTTGAACTGATTGATCAGGGAGGACTCGGTCACGATGCGTTAACAAAAGCGCGTAATCAACTCCTGGGTATGGTCGCGCAGCATCCTGATCTATTAGTGCGCGTACGCCCGAACGGGCTGGAAGATACGCCACAGTTCAAGCTGGATGTCGATCAAGAAAAAGCGCAGGCGCTCGGTGTTTCGCTGTCTGATATCAACGAAACCATCTCCGCGGCGTTGGGCGGCTATTACGTTAACGACTTTATCGATCGCGGACGAGTGAAAAAAGTATACGTTCAGGCTGACGCTCAGTTCCGTATGCTGCCGGGAGATATCAACAATCTTTATGTACGCAGCGCCAATGGCGAGATGGTGCCCTTCTCTACCTTTAGCTCAGCACGGTGGATTTATGGTTCGCCACGCCTGGAACGCTATAACGGGATGCCGTCAATGGAACTGCTCGGCGAAGCAGCGCCCGGACGGAGTACCGGTGAAGCCATGTCGTTAATGGAAAACCTGGCTTCACAGCTGCCAAACGGTATTGGCTATGACTGGACAGGTATGTCGTATCAGGAACGGTTGTCAGGTAACCAGGCGCCGGCGCTGTACGCAATCTCACTCATTGTCGTTTTCCTCTGCCTTGCCGCTCTGTATGAAAGCTGGTCAATTCCGTTCTCGGTAATGCTGGTCGTACCGCTCGGTGTGGTTGGCGCTCTGCTTGCAGCGTCATTGCGCGGTCTGAACAATGACGTTTACTTCCAGGTCGGCTTGTTAACCACTATTGGCCTTTCTGCTAAAAACGCCATCCTGATTGTCGAGTTCGCCAAAGATCTCATGGAGAAAGAAGGACGTGGATTGATTGAAGCGACGCTGGAAGCATCCCGTATGCGTTTACGTCCTATTCTAATGACCTCGCTGGCCTTTATTCTCGGGGTAATGCCGTTAGTTATCAGTCGTGGCGCAGGTAGTGGGGCACAGAACGCAGTAGGCACAGGGGTTATGGGGGGAATGTTAACCGCAACCTTATTAGCTATCTTCTTCGTGCCAGTATTCTTCGTTGTTGTAAAACGCCGATTTAATCGCCATCATGATTAACCGGTAAACAGAGGCGTCTTCGGACGCCTTTTTAAACGGTACGTCTTTATCTCCGCTATTCCCCCCTCTCCGCTTACTTCTGCATTCTCCATAGTTTTTACAATTCACATGAATTGAGATGATTCCTCATGTCGGCCATTTTTTCTGTGGTGGTAGAATAACTCTCGTTTTCGCAGCGGTTAGAGCCAGCATTTACGTTGCTGTACTTCGCGAAACGCTGATTAATGAGGTAACACCATGAAAAGACTAATTCCAGTTGCATTGCTTACCACCTTATTGGCAGGTTGTGCACATGATTCTCCCTGCGTACCGGTTTATGACGATCAAGGGCGGCTGGTTCATACCAATACATGTATGAAAGGTACTACGCAGGATAACTGGGAGACAGCAGGCGCTATTGCTGGCGGCGCTGCGGCGGTAGCAGGCTTGACGATGGGTATCATTGCGCTTTCTAAATGATACATGCAGGCGCGGCAATGCCGCGCTTTCAGTAATCGTAAGGATACTCAGCGACGTAATCTATTCAGCCTATCCCCCGAAAGTTAACACGATAAAACGCTCTTTTTTCTTACTCGCCCATCCCAATGGTATTTATTCTATTCCTTGTCCGATGCAGACAAAATTGTAGCTTGATAGCATCGTAAGCCGCATTACAAACACGCTTTATACAGTAAGACTTAGAGCGTGGTCATTAGGCGTAATTATTACAGACAGTCTGGATAAAAACCGGAGCATACACGTAATACATGAGGATTTTGAGCACTGTCCCAGGGCCAAACTGGCAAATAAAATAGCCTAATGGGCCAGATTCTTAGTCCTCAGCGAATATCTCTATTGCTTATTAGAGGCGTAAGTAAAAGCCGTTTGTACATCTACTTCAGCACGGTTCACATTCGATGGTTCAGGCGGATATATGGAGGGAAATCACGTTGACTAAAGCGGTTTTTATCCACTCTACGAAGATGTTTAAAACGCGTCGGCGTCATTACCCGATAACTTTTTCCATAGAAAGATAAATGCAAAAAGGCCCAGTCTTTCGATTGGGCCCTTTACTTTATTTGATGTCTGGCAGTTCCCTACTCTCGCATGGGGAGACCCCACACTACCATCGGCGCTACGG